>NZ_JAZGVT010000023.1:0-28485 GCF_036440755.1 Methylobacter sp. Wu8
ATGTCACCGTAGCCGGATCGACACTGGCAGCAACCAACAAGTTCTCTATTAACGGCACCGTCATTTCGCTGGCGGCAACCGATGTGGCGTTATCCGATGTGGTAACCAAGATCAATGCCGCCGGTGTCGCGGGCGTTAAGGCTTCCGCGGACGCCGTTACCGGTAAGTTGTTGCTGACTTCGGATTCAGGCGTCGATATTATCGTTGCCGACGATGATGGCACAGGCGCAACGGGTGGCGCCGTGTTCACCGCAGTCGCCGACAGCGCGACCGGCACCGCAACCACGATTGCCACTGCCCAGTTTGTCGGTGTCCGCGGCAGCATCAGCCTAACCTCGTCCAACGGCGGTTCAATCCGAATCGATGGCGACGGCACGGCTTCCGGCGGCACCGGTTTGGCTAAATTCGGCTTGGTTGCTCAAAACAACGACGACGTGGTGATTGGCGGCGGGCTGGATGTCAGCACCGCTTCGGGCGCGACCGCCGCGATCAAGGCTATCGACGCCGCAATCAACACCGTTGTCGCCAAACGCGCCTCGATGGGTGCGATACAAAACCGTTTCACCTCGGTGATTTCAAACTTGCAGGTTTCATCCGAAAATATGACTGCATCACGCAGCCGTATTCAAGACACAGACTTCGCATCGGAAACGGCGGAATTGAGTCGTACTCAAATATTGCAACAAGCAGGTACAGCAATGTTGGCTCAGGCAAACCAATCCAGCCAAGGCGTGATGGCCCTGTTACGTTAATCGGATTAATTAATTAAAAAATTAATCAACTGAAAACAGGGCGGTGGTTTTTAACCTCCGCCCTTTTTGGCCTTAAATAAAGGAGGCATCATGGACACTTTAACAGCAGTTTCACCCCCCCCTTCTCAGGGTTCTGGGTCAGTGCAAGCACCATCCAAAAAGGACGGAGGGCCTGTTACTGCGGCAGGAACGGCAACGGCAACCGCCCAAGTCAAATTGCCTGAACAGAAAGAACCGGAAAACAAGCCTGAAAACACGGAGGAAATATCCAATGCCGTCAAAGACATCAATAATTTCTTTCAGGCGGCACAGCGTTCTTTAGGATTCAGTATAGATGAGGCGTCAGGGCATATGGTTATGCAGATTAAGGATACTGAAACCAATGAAGTGATACGCCAGATACCCGGAGAGGATGCGATTAAACTTGCCAAGCGACTGGATGATTTGACAGGTATATTATTTAAAGCGCAAGCTTAATAGGTAGGCATTTCGCCTTTACCACGATTGCGGAGGATTGAACAATGGCAGGTATTACTTCAACAGGGCTCGGCTCCGGCCTAGACATTAAAAGCTTGGTATCTAACCTGGTCACGGCGGAAGGGTCTGCGGCGGTCAAACGATTGGATACCCGGGAAGCAAAACTAACTACCCAGATTTCCTCCTACGGCAGTCTTAAAAGCGCGATGTCAAGTTTTCAGACCAGTTTGGCCGGCCTGAAAAATCTCAGCACTTTCCAAAAGGTCACCGCCACATCAAGCGATACCTCTACCATAGCAGCCTCAGCCACCAGCAACGCCAATCTGGGCAGTTATAACGTCGAAGTCAAACAGTTAGCCAAAAGCCAAACACTGGCGTCAACGACTTTTAGCTCCGCCACATCGACCGTGGGCACCGGTACGCTGACAATTAAATTCGGTACGACCACCTACGATCCGTTAACCGATATTTACACCGGTTTTGCTCAAGACGGCAACAAAGGCACGCTATCGCTTACGATTGATTCGACCAACAATACCCTGGCCGGCGTGAGCGAGGCCATCAATAAAGCCAAAGCAGGCGTAACTGCGGTGGTTATAACGGATACTACCGGTTCCCGTTTGGTTTTAAATTCGACCGAAACCGGCGAAAGCAGCAGCATGGAGATCAGCGTCACCGATGACGATCTTAATAATACCGATACATCCGGCCTCTCGGCTCTGGCGTTTAATGCGGCTGCCACCAACATGACGCAACATCAGGCGTCGCAGGACGCCAAGCTTGCCATTAACGGATTGGATATTCAGAGCGCATCCAATACCGTTAACACCGCGTTAAAAGGACTCTCGCTCACTCTTCAGCAGGCTCAACCCGGTAAAATTGTCACTGTCGGCGTAAGTCAGAATAATACTGACATTGCCTCTGCTGTCGATAGCTTCGTCAAAGGTTATAACGATCTGGTTAAGGTCGTAAATCCTCTGGCTACTTTTGATGCGGCAACGCAAAAGGGCGGACTGCTGCAAGGCGACGCTACGCTGAGCAGCGCCATGGCGCAGATACGCTCCGAACTGGGAAGCATGGTCTCCGGTCTGACCGGTTCCGCCAAATCGCTGGCCGATATCGGCATTACCACCCAAAAAGACGGCACCTTGACCCTGAACAGCACTAAGCTGAACAGTCAGCTGGCCTCGAACCGCTCTGGCGTGACTGCGGTGTTTGCGGTGCTGGGCCGTCCTTCCAACACCAATGTTTTGTTTTCATCCAGCACAAGCGATACAAAGGCTGGTCAATATGCTGTCGATATAACACAAGTCGCTACACAAGGCGCGCTGAATGGCGCGGCCCCTACTTCTCTGACTATCGGCGCAGGAGCCGACACGTTCGAAATCAAAGTGGACGGCACTCAGTCGGGCAGTATCGCCTTGACCCAAAAAACCTATGCCAGTTATGCCGAATTGGCTACGGAAATGCAATCCCGCATCAATGGCGACAGTGCACTGAAAGCCAAAGGCATATCCGTTGGCGTCACCTACGACGCAGGTAATAACCGGATGGTTTTCACCTCCAAAAGTTATGGCTCGTCTTCTCATGTGGAAATTACCGCGAATACCACCACCGATCTAGGCTTAAGCGTCGGTGCGGGCGTTGCCGGCCAAGATGTCGCCGGCACCATTGGAGGAAAGGCTGCCACCGGCAAAGGCCAACAATTGACATCGACAGAGGGGGACCCCCTAGGGTTGAAGCTCTTAATCAGCGACGCTACTATCGGCGCCAAAGGTACGGTAGATTTTTCACGCGGCATAATGGAACGACTGGATAAAGTCATGACCAACTTGGTCAGCAAGACAGGCAGTTTCACGAATCGTACCGACGGTCTGCAAAAAGATCTGGCTAAAATAGCGAAAGACCGCGTTCAACTCTCTGATCGTTTAAGTTCACTAGAAAAACGCCTTTATGAAAGATTTAACAGGATGGATGCTTTGCTTGGACAAATGCAATCCACCGCCAGCTATCTGACGCAACAATTTGCCAACAAATCCAATAATAATTGATGCAATGGCTGTAGCATCATGCAATGAAAAACGAGCCGGTATTGGACATGCACACTAAAGCGGATCAATTGCTCGATTTAACCCGCGCTATGCTGGCCGCGGCCCAGTCGGATGATTGGGATGAATTCGAATTGCAAGAGCAACAGCGTAGCGCTATGCTGGATATGATTTTTGGTAATCCGGACGACATGGAGTCGGCTAAATTGCATCTGGCCGATGCGATTGAACAGATCCTGCTGATTGATCAAGAGATTACCGCCTTGATCAGTCAACAACGC
This sequence comes from Methylobacter sp. Wu8, assembly GCF_036440755.1. Classification (NCBI taxonomy): domain Bacteria; kingdom Pseudomonadati; phylum Pseudomonadota; class Gammaproteobacteria; order Methylococcales; family Methylococcaceae; genus Methylobacter; species Methylobacter sp. Wu8. The sequence continues at coordinate 3,559 of NZ_JAZGVT010000023.1, forward strand.
GATTTAGCCTCACAGGAATTGCGCCATTTGAAACATGCTCGTCAAGGTAACAAAGCCTATCAAATAGCGGCCGATGATCCGTTGTAAGCGATTTATTTTACACGCGGGGTAAAACCTTTTTAACTCGCGGGCGGTGTTTTTAGATTTTCCACGATTAAATTTTCACACTGCTTGAGACAATTCATCGCATCAGTCGGTCGGTTCAGAGTAAATAAGACCTCGGCAAGCTCTGTTAACCACGTTGCCGCCAAACTTTGTTGATCGGGACCGGCTTTATTAGCAAGTTGCTCAATAGCTTGAGCTAACAGAACTTCCTTAACTTCCTGGTCATCAATTGCACCTGCAAGTTGAGCCAAACCGTATAAAGCCAGCGGATTCTCCGGTTCTTGTTCAAGAACCTTGTGATAAAGAGCTTCCGACCCGGTTAGGTCTCCCTGTTCCGCCAGCAATAAAGCCTGCTGAATTTGCGCCGCTATTTCTGTTGCTTCGTTGGCCATTATTAATTTTCACCCTAAAACTTAAGTTAGATTTTTGATACTGGACGGAATTTGCAGCCAGTCGTAACGTTTCAAAATATGCCGGGTTGAAAATACCATTAGAACAGATTATTAGCAATCAATCCGGCATATCCTTATATGTATAAAGGCCGATTCCCTCTGGCGAAATCAACACGAGAGCCAAATTAACGCACCGGCCGATTTTATGACGAGTGCTGTTTTTCAACCAGCCGTACCCTTTGGGTAACGCCGCACACCAGAGTATAAGGTATGGTGTCTGCCCACAGGGCAACTTCCTCAACAGGCAAACCCTCGCCCCACAAGGTTACCGGATCGCCGGATTTTGCATCTGGCTGAGTATCAAGGTCGACCGTAATCATATCCATTGAAACCCTGCCAATTAAAGGGACGCGACCACCATTGACCAGTACCGGCGTACCGGCTTTGGCGTAACGTGGATAACCATCGCCATACCCTATCGCCACGACGCCCAATTTTGTAGTTTTTTCGCATGTCCAGCTGCCGCCGTAACCAACGGTGTCGCCTGCATCAATTTGCTTGACCGCAATCAACTTCGAATGCAGCTCCATAACCGGCTTTAGCCCCAGCTGCCGGCCTATAGAATCGGGAAAAGGCGACACACCGTATAACATAATGCCGGGGCGCACCCAATCGCGCAAGGATTGCTCCCAACCCAATATACCCGCCGAGTTAGCCATACTGAGTTCGCCGGATAAACCTGCAACCGTTTCATCAAACAGCTTGATCTGCTTTAGCGTTTTGTCGTCGTTCATATCATCGGCACTGGCAAAATGCGTCATCAGACCGAAAGGCTGTTTTACCAGAGCGCACCGGTTTAAGCGTTGATAGACGGAACTGAACTCCTTTGCCCTGAACCCCAACCGGCCCATGCCGGTATCGAGTTTCAACCAGACAGCGCAAACTCCTTTTAGAGTTGCAGTTTCAAGAATTTCCAGCTGAGTTAAGGAATGCACTACTGAATCCAATTGATAATGAAGTAATTCTGCTAATTCCTCAACGCAGGTAAAACCTTCCAAAACGGCAATCCTATTTTTGAATCCAGCCTTTCGCAATCGAATGCCTTCATCAACCCTGGCGACAGCAAAAGCATCAACATCGTGCAGCGCTTCAGCAATACGCAGTAAACCATGACCATAAGCGTTGGCTTTGATGACGGCCATAACCTTAGCGTTCGGCGCATAATGATGCACAATGGATAAGTTATGCTGGACCGCATCCAGGTCGAGCACTGCATAGGCTGCCGGGTTCATTCGTAATCCCCGCTGTTATAGGGATTCCCTGCAAAATTCTCAAAACGGGTGAATTGCCCCAGAAATGTAAGCCTGACCGTCCCCAACGGGCCATTACGTTGCTTGCCGATAATGACCTCGGCGATGCCTTTATCGGGGCTGTCTTCGTTATAGACTTCGTCCCGATACACGAACACGATCAAATCGGCGTCCTGCTCGATGGCGCCCGATTCACGCAAATCGGACATCATCGGACGTTTGTTAGGGCGTTGTTCCAGATTACGGTTAAGCTGGGATAAGGCAACCACGGGAACATTCAATTCTTTTGCCAGCGCCTTTAAGCCTCTGGATATGTCGGAAATTTGCTGCACCCTGTTATCGCCGCTGGACGGCGACTGCATCAATTGCAAGTAATCCAAGACAATCAAGCCCAGCTGACCGTGTTCGCGCGCCAAACGCCGGGCTCTTGACCGCACCTCGGTTGGCGTTAACGCCGGCGTATCGTCGATGAATAATTTGGTTTCGGCCAGCAAATTGATCGCCGAGGTCAAACGCGGCCACTCGTCATCTTCGAGCTTACCGGTTCTGATTCTATGCTGGTCGATACGGCCTAACGACGACATCATCCGCATCGCCAGCGAGTCTCCGGGCATTTCCATACTGAATACCGCAACCGGCTTATCGCCTTTAATCGCGATATTTTCCGCCATATTCATCGCAATGGTCGTTTTGCCCATGGAAGGCCGGCCCGCCACGATGATCAAATCGGCCGGTTGCAAGCCGGAAGTCAGCTCGTCAAAATCAGTAAATCCGGTCGCCGCTCCGGTGATCGATCCCTCCTGCTCAAACAGCGTCTCAATTTTATCGACGGCAGTGGCCAACAACGATTTAATGGTTGCAAATCCGTTTCCCTGACCCCGTTGCCTTTGTTCGGCGATTTTAAATACCTGGCGCTCGGCATTTTCCAACAGATCGGCCGTCTCGCGGCCTTCCGTGTTGAACGCGGAATCCGCAATCTCGGTGCCTACATGAATCAGCTGCCGCAATACCGACCGGTCTCTGACGATGTTGGCGTAGGTAACGATATTCGCAGCACTGGGCGTATCTTTTGCCAACATGCCCAAATAGGACAGTCCGCCGGAGTTTTCCAGTTCGCCTATCGCTTCCAGCGATTCCGATATGGTAATCACATCAAAAGGAATCTGTTTTTCGGCTAACTGCGCAATCGTCCTAAAAATCAACTGATGATCCCGGCGATAAAAATCGCCTTCCGACACCTTGTCTGCCACCGAATCCCAGGTTTGATTATCCAGCATTAAACCGCCCAGAACCGATTGCTCGGCCTGAATGGAATTTGGCGGAATTTTTAAGGAATCCAAGGAATAATCACGATCAAACGAATAATTTTCAGACATAGTTCACAGCAATAAAAATGTTAATCATAAAATGCAGCATAAAAAGTTTTTAACCAAGAAACGCCGAAAAGATTGTTGAATACAGGGGATAAAGAAGACAACGCTACAGGGTCAATTACAGAGAACGCCCCAACATTATAAACTAACTTGCGCCCACTGATCCCGGTCGGTTACCCATAGGTAATTGACGTCAAATAATCAGCTGTAGGGTTTGACGCTTCTATTTTACACATGCGCCGGTTGAAGCGTTCCTCCTGAATTAGGCCGCTCTATTCAAAGAAACCTAACAATAGTAGAATCAAAGCGCACTCAGCCGCCGGAGACATGTCGATTTTTGCCTCGTTTTTTTAATGTTTGACTGACTAATCAACGGGCTTTCGCAGCCGTAAACTTCAAATAGGCCTCAAATGAATATTCCCTCATCCCATCATATCGCAGGATTAGCTTCCCGCGTTATATTAGTGGTTACAGCCACGTTGTTTTGTTATTCGAACAATGTATTGGCTGAATCAACTGAAGTCGAAGAACTAAGACTGCAAGTCGAGACACTTAAAAAACGAGTGCAAGAATTAGAATCGACCCAAACCGTTGACGCTCCCACAGTAAAAAAGAAAAAAAAAACGGGTAATCCGTGGCATGCTTTAGAGGTGAACATGTCAAAAGAAGACGTCAGATCATTATTGGGAAAACCCGGTAGAGTCGATACCTGGAAAACGGGAGAGGCATGGTACTACCCAAATACAAGAGGCGGCGAGGTTGATTTTGACGCAAATGGCAATGTAACCGGCTGGCTGGCGCCCTAAAAACTGATTTTTCGGACACACGGATTCTCGAGCCGCCGGCCAGATCCATTTGCTCAGGCGTCGCGCTCCGCCTGCTTGAAATACGCCAGGGTGTTCGGATGAACCCTAGCCGGATCGCCGTTTTCTCCGACCCAGCGATATTCGCTATGCTGCCCCATTGGCAGTCGCTCCAAGTCGACATCGACTTGAAGCTCGTAAGCAAGAACAACGTAATGCGTACTGATGCCGGGCATCCGGGCAAAGTTTGTCTGGTACTGATGAGTAAAAGCACCCAATAGCCGGGCATGATCAATCGGGTAGGATTTCCCTAACTCTGTCTTCGTTATCCGCAAAAACGCATCCTCGATTGATTCGTCTTTTCGGATGCGTCCGCCGGGTACGAACCACCAGCCTACGGCCGGTTCGTTTATCCGCATGCCCATAAGCAACTCGTTATCCCCGGCTCGGATAACAAGATCCAACGCCACCAGCGGCGTATTTTTCACCACCTTAATAAATTCGTCGTTTTCGAGCATTTTCTGTCCAAGGCTTATTAGGCTGACGGCCAATTTGATATATACAGTATCAATTATCCTATAAAAATGCCTAATGTTCGTATATTCCTAAGATGCGCGTCCTCGGCTTATTTGAATTACATTGCGCCACAACCAAAACAGTACATATAGCTTGCAAGCCGGAAACGCCACCTCGCGTTAGCTTGGATGGTCTTATTCAAGCTTACGCGCTTGATCTGAATTTTAATGCGCAACCTGCTGGTAAAGCTCCGGCTGCTCTGCCCCTTCTATAATCAATTCAGCCAGCGCCCCCTTATCAATAGCCCGTGTCAGGCTGTGATCGACCAGCAGGTATTTGCCGGGCACTTCGGCGGTAAATTCAATCATCACCGCGGAACCGGGGGCTATGACTGTAGTCTGGACGTTTTTCAGCGGCGGGTTCATGATCGCGCCGTCCAGATACAGGTTGTCGAAGATAGCGCCGATGATATGGAAGTTGGATGCAACATGCGAGCCGACGCCGACGAACAGGCGGATCTTTTCGCCCACTTTGGCTTTTAAAGCCCGCTCGCCGCTCAGCGAGTTGACCCGGCCGTTGAACAGGAAATACTCCGGCTTTTCGGCCAGCATCTTGTCCTTGCTGAACGCTTGCAGGCCTTTGTCGCCGTACTTACCGCCGGTATAAAAATCGCCCTGCATCACGTAAAACTCGCGATCTACTTTGGCCAGGCCCTGTTCCGGTTCGACCAGGATCATGCCGTACATGCCGTTTGCGATATGGGTCGGCACATGCGGACTGGCGCAGTGGTAAATGTAAATGCCCGGATGCGTGGCTTTAAAGCGGAAGCTTTTTTGTTCGCCCTGCCCGACTTGCATTAACGGCGCACCGCCGCCGGGACCGACCACCGCATGCAGATCGATGGAATGCGCCGAGTGGCCGGCGTTGGCATGTTCAGTCGAGGTATGTTCGCTATGGGCTGCGCCCGCAGCACCGGGTTTGCCGTGATTCAGGTGTATTTCCACCTGATCGCCCGCTCTGGCGCGAATGAACGGCCCCGGCACTTTGCCGTTATAGGTCCAGTATTGATAGGTCACGCCGGGCATCATTTCGGCAACCCGTTCGTCGGTATAAAGATCGATGCTGACCAGTTGAGGTTGAGTTCTGTTCAACGGAGCCGGTAAATCGTCAGCACGGCGGCCGATTTCGCTAGCATCGCTTTGAACAGCGCCCGTCGATTCGTCAGGCATCGGCATAGCATGTTGTATTTCGCCGCCGGAATGTTCTGACATTGGCATGGAGTGCTGCATTTGACCGCCTTCGTGTTCGGCCATATCTCCACCGGACATCGCTTTATGCCTGGCTTTTTCGGCCTGGATGGCGGCGACTTTTTCAGCATTCGCTTTGTTCATTGATTCGTCGGAGGAGCAGCCGGTAGTCAAGCTGCCCAGCGCTATTGTCAGTAATAGCAAACCGGATAATTTGTTCATGATTTTATCTTTTGAGTGAAACCACTTTTTGATCTTTTTTCACAGCCTTGTGTCCTGGATTCCGGCAATCCCTGCCGGAATGACGACAATATAACTTGCGCCTGGATATTCAACGTCTACGAACAACTTGATAAGGGCGCGTGACGTAGCCCAGCGGAACGCTCCAAACATGCACCAATCGACTGAACGGAAAAACCAGGAACAAGGTCTGCCCTAAAAATAAATGCAATTTGAAGACAATGCCGATCTCGCTGAGTTGATCCGCCGCGCCGCTACGAAAAGTCACGATGCGCTGCGCCCATTCCGACAGCAACAACATATTCGCGCCGTCATGATGATAAATCGAAATCGGCAATGTCAGCAGCCCCAGAATCAGCTGTACGCCGATCAACAGCAGGATGAAAATATCCATACGGCTGCTGGTAGCGCGAATGCGGGCATCGGTCAGGCGGCGGCGTATCAGGATGATGATGCCTTTTAAGCACACGCCGCCGAAAACGCCCCCCGCGACTACGGCCAGGATTTGTTTGGCAGAGGTCGACAGGCCTAATGCATGATAAACCGCAGGCGGCGTCAACAGGCCGACGAAATGCCCGACGAACAGCAGCAGGATGCCGATATGGAATAAATTGCTGCCCAGTCTTAATTCGTCGGCGCGCAGGAATTGGCTGGAACCGGTGCGCCAGGTGTATTGGTCGCGGTCATATCGCGCCAGGCTGCCGATGAAGAATACGCTGATCGCGATATAGGGGTAGTAACCGAATAGTAAGGTATTGAGATAATCCACGATTGACTCCTTCTAATGAGAACGGTTTTGCGCTTTGACGAACTGGTCGCGCGGCGTGATGGTAATTGGACTGACAGCGGCGGTTTGGCTTTTGCACGCATCCCCTGCCCCCATAAAACTGACGGCTTCGTCTTCCCAGATTTGATCCATGTAAACCACGGTTTCATCCTCGCCTTCGGTGGCGGCTTGCCGGCGGATTTCGTCAAGCGCTTCGGGTTCGCCGGCGAAACCTGCCAGCGCGTCAAAAACTGCGCTGAACTTGCTGCCGCGCTCGGTCAGCCTTGCACCCAGCAAACTCAACACCGGCATCGCATCATGCAGTAGCTGCACCGCTTCGGCCTGTTCCTGTTGCGAGAGAAATTCCAGAAACAGCGGGATATAGTCCGGCAGTTCATGCGTGGACAGTTCAAAGCCGTGCGCTTCGTACATTTGCAGCAGGTTGACCATCGCCTGCCCCCGGTCTCGGGATTCGCCGTGGACATGCTCGAATATATGCAGCGATAAAAACCGCCCCCGGTCGAATAGCTCGACATACCGCTCTTGGCTATCCATCAGGTCGGCGCCGCGATACGAGCCGATCAGCGCCAGCACGGATTTTTTATGGTCTTTCTGTAGTAGGTTTTCCCGTTCGATGACCGCGGCCATATCGTCCAATGCTTCAAGCATCTCGGCTTCGGGATAGCTCAGCAGTAGCGATAGAACTTTTAGTGTTTGCATAAAAATTTAAAGTCTAAATAGATTGATGCATCACCACGAAGACACGAAGTTCTTACCAAGTCTTTCTTCGTGAACTTCGTGTCTTCGTGGTGAAATGTCTTTAATTGATACCTATGCCTTTATTTTGCCGGTTCCACTTTAATCGGGATCTTGACCGGAATACTGCCGCTACGTTGCGGCTTCTTGTTGCCGCCGAACAGATTAGTATCATTATTACCGGTGGAACATCCGCTGCCGAAACTGAACCCGCAGCCGCCTTGCTCGCCGTAAGCATCGAAGGTTGAACTTGCGTATTCACGATGACTGCTTGGAATCACGAACCGGTCTTCGTAATTGGCAATCGCCATGTAGCGGTACATTTCTTCAACCTGCAACTGAGTCAAACCGACGCGTTCCAATACTGCGGTATTGACCACGCCATCGACGGTCTTGCTGCGCATATAAGCACGCATCGCCAGCATCCGCTCCAGGCTCAACACGATAGGTTCTTCTTTACCCGCTGTCAGTAAGTTGGCCAGATACTGCACCGGAATACGCAGAGAACGCACGTCGGGAATGTCGCCATCTATACCGATTTGGTCGTTTTCCGCCGCCGATTGAATCGGCGATAGCGGCGGCACGTACCAAACCATCGGCAGTGTGCGGAACTCGGGATGCAACGGAAACGCGACTTTCCAATCTATCGCCATTTTATAAACCGGCGATTCCTTAGCCGCTGTCAGCCAGGATTCGGGGATACCGGCCGCTCGCGCTTCCGCTATGACTTCCTCGTCGAAAGGATCGAGGAAAACATCCAGCTGCTGCCGGTACAAGTCCTGCTCGTTCTCGACGCTTGCCGCCGCTTCGATACGGTCGGCGTCGTACAGCAACACGCCTAAATAACGAATCCGCCCGACGCAGGTTTCCGAGCAAACCGTCGGCTCACCGGCTTCGATACGCGGATAGCAGAACGTGCATTTTTCCGATTTTCCGGTTTCCCAGTTGTAGTAGATTTTTTTGTACGGACAGGCCGAAACGCACATGCGCCAGCCCCGGCATTTGTCCTGGTCGATCAGCACAACGCCGTCTTCTTCGCGCTTGTAGATTGAACCGCTGGGACAGGCGGCAACACAGGTCGGATTAAGGCAGTGTTCGCACAAGCGCGGCAGATACATCATGAAGGTGTTTTCAAACTCACCGTACATGTCTTTCTGGATGTTGTCGAAATTGGTATCGCGCGAACGCGATGAAAATTCCGTACCCAGGATTTCCTCCCAGTTCGGGCCGCCTTCGATTTTTTCCATACGCTCGCCGGTAATCACCGAAAAGGGGCGCGCGGTGGGCGGGTTTTTCGATTCTTTGGCGCTATGCAAATGCTGGTAATCGAAATCGAACGGTTCGTAATAATCGTCGATGGCAGGCAAATCGGGGTTGCCGAAGATATTTCGCAATATCTTGCGTTTGCCGCCTTGGCGCGGCTCTATCTTGCCGTTGATTTTGCGCACCCAGCCGCCGTTCCATTTGTCCTGGTTTTCCCATTGCTGCGGAAAACCTATCCCTGGCTTGGTTTCGACATTGTTGAACCATGCGTATTCAACGCCTTTGCGCGAAGTCCAGACGTTTTTGCAGGAAATGGTGCAGGTGTGACAGCCGATGCACTTGTCCAGGTTTAATACCATGCCTATTTGTGCGCGAATATTGCGCGGTCTTTTGATCGGATTAGCCATTACACTTCCTCCTGCTGATTCGCAGCTTGACTGGGCTCTTCCAGCCAATCGACTTCGCTCAACTTACGCACAATTACAAATTCATCCCGGTTCGAGCCGACCGTACCGTAATAGTTAAAGCCGTAACTTAGCTGGGCGTAACCGCCGATCATGTGCGTGGGTTTGAGCGTCGCCCGGGTCACCGAGTTATGGATGCCGCCGCGCCCGCCGGTTGTCTGTGATCCCGGCGTGTTAATGATTTTTTCCTGGGCGTGATACATCATGCACATGCCTTCGGGAACGCGCTGACTGACCACCGCCCTGGCGACCAGCGCGCCATTGACGTTATAGGCTTCTACCCAATCGTTGTCCTTAATGCCGACTTTCGCCGCATCGACTTCACCCATCCACACGATCGGGCCGCCGCGCGACAAGGTCAGCATCAGCAGGTTATCGTTATAGGTGCTGTGGATGCCCCACTTCTGGTGCGGTGTAATGAAATTCAAGACCAGCTCGTCATTGCCGTTGGGCTTTTGACCCAGAATCGGCGCGATGGAGCGGGTATCGACCGGCGGCTTGTAGACGCACAAGGTCTCGCCGAATGCCTGCATCCAGCTGTGATCCTGATAAAACTGCTGGCGGCCGGTCAGCGTGCGCCAGGGAATCCGCTCGTGGACATTGGTGTAACAGGCGTTGTAGCAGACTTGCTCGGATTCCAATCCGCTCCAGGTCGGCGACGAGATAATCTTGCGCGGCTGTGCCTGCACGTCACGGAAACGGATTTTGTCGTCTTCGCGCGGCAACGCCAGATGGGTATGATCCCGCCCGGTGATTTTGCTTAAGGCTTCCCAGGCTTTAACTGCGACATGACCGTTGGTTTCGGGCGCCAGCATCAGGATGACTTCGGTCGCATCGATGTCGGATTCGATGCGTGGCAGGCCTTTGCTGATGCCTTCGTCAGTCACCAGTCGGTTCAGCTCGCCCAGTTGCTTGACTTCGGCATCGGTGTTCCACGCTATGCCTTTGCCGCCGTTGCCGACTTTGCTCATCAACGGCCCCAGCGAGGTGAACATCTTGTAGGTGTTCGGATAATCGCGCTCGACCACGACCAGAGTCGGCATGGTTTTACCCGGAATCGGCTCGCATTCCTTCTTTTTCCAGTCCTTGACGTCGAACGGCTGAGCCAGCTCTGCCGGCGTGTCGTGCAGGATCGGCACGGCGACAATGTCTTTTTCTACGCCCAAATGCCCTATGGTCAGTTCCGAGAATTTCTTGGCGATGCCTTTGTAAATATCCCAGTCGGAGCGCGACTCCCAGGCGGGATCGACAGCCTTGGACAACGGATGGATGAACGGGTGCATATCCGAGGTATTCAGGTCGTTTTTCTCGTACCAGGTTGCGGTCGGCAGAATAATGTCTGAATACAGGCAAGTCGTGGACAGACGAAAATCCAGCGTGACCAGCAAATCGAGTTTGCCTTCCGCGGCGGTTTCGTGCCATTCGACTTCCGAAGGCTTGTCGCCGCTATCGCCCAAGTCTTTGCCCTGTACGCCGTGTTGCGTACCCAGCAAATACTTCAGGAAGTATTCATGGCCTTTGCCCGAAGAACCCAGCAAATTGGAGCGCCACACGAACATGTTGCGCGGAAAGTTTTGCGGGTTGTCCGGGTCTTCGCAGGACATCTTCAGCTTGCCGCTTTTCAGCGATTTGACGACATATTCAATCGGGTCTTTTTTGGCTTTTTCCGCATCCCTGACCACTTGCAAAGGGTTGGTTTGCAGTTGCGGCGCGGACGGCAGCCAGCCCATGCGCTCGGAGCGCACGTTGAAATCGATCAAGCTGCCCTGCCAGTCTTTGGGCTTTGCCAGTGGCGATAATATTTCATGGACTTTGAGTTTTTCGTAACGCCATTGGCTGGTGTGATTGTAGAAAAACGAGGTACTGTTCATCTGCCGGGGCGGACGCTTCCAGTCCAGGCCGAACGCCAGCGGCAGCCAGCCGGTTTGCGGACGCAGTTTTTCCTGCCCGACATAATGCGCCCAGCCGCCGCCGGACTGCCCGACGCAACCGCACAGCATCAGCATATTCATGATGCCGCGGTAATTCATGTCCATGTGATACCAATGGTTGATACCGGCGCCCAGGATCACCATCGAGCGGCCTTGAGTCTTTTCGGCATTGGTCGCAAATTCACGCGCCACCGCGATCACATTTTGCCGTTTAACTCCGGTAATTTTTTCCTGCCACGCGGGGGTATACGGAACATCCTCATCATAAGAAGTAGCAACGTTACCACCGCCTAGGCCGCGATCAATGCCGTAGTTCGCAACCAGCAAATCGAATACCGTGGTCGCCCATACTTCGGTGCCGTCGGCCAGGGTGATTTTCTTGACCGGCACATTGCGCTTTTGAATAATATCATGCGCGGAATGGGTGAAATGCGGATGTTCGGAACCGCCGAAATAAGGGAAGCCGACGCTGGCGACATTGTCCTTAATATCGATCAAGCTCAAGCGTAAGCGCACTTCCTGGTTGTCTACGGTTTTTTGTTCGATGTTCCAATGTCCGCTTTCGCCCCAGCGGAAACCGATAGAGCCGCAAGGCGGGACGATGTGACCGTTGATTTCGTCATAGGCCACCGTTTTCCAGTCGGGGTTGTTTTCCTGGCTTAAGCTACCTAAAAAGTCCGAAGCCCTGAAGAACCGGTCCTGCACATAATAACCGTCCTGCTCTTTCAGCATGACCAGAAACGGCAAATCGGTATTTTCCCGCACGTACTGGTTGAAATACGGGCTTTGCCGCTCGACATGGAATTCCTTCAGGATCACGTGGCCTATCGCCATCGCCAGCGCCGCATCGGTGCCTTGCTTGGGATGCAGCCACAAATCGGCGAACTTGCTGGCTTCCGAATAATCGGGACTCACGACCACGACTTTCGCGCCTTTATACCGCGCTTCGGTCATGAAATGGGCGTCGGGGGTGCGGGTTTGCGGCACGTTCGATCCCCACAGCATCAGGAATCCGGCGTTATACCAGTCAGCCGATTCGGGCACGTCGGTTTGTTCGCCCCAGGTTTGCGGCGATGCCGGCGGCAAATCGCAATACCAATCGTAAAAACTCATGCTGACGCCGCCGATCAGCGACAGATAACGGCTGCCGGCCGCATAAGACACCATCGACATGGCCGGGATCGGCGAGAAACCGATGATCCGGTCGGGGCCGAAGGTTTTGGCCGTGTAAATATTGGCCGCCGCGATGATTTCGTTAACCTCTTCCCAATTGGCGCGGACCAGACCGCCCAGGCCGCGTATCGACTTGTATTCTGCAGTTTTAGCCGGGTCTTCGACTATCGAAGCCCAGGCTTCGACCGGGTCTAAAGTCTGTCTGGCTTCGCGCCACAACTTGACCAAGCGTCCGCGTATCAGCGGATATTTAAGGCGATTGGCACTGTACAAATACCAGGAATAACTCGCGCCGCGCGAACAGCCGCGCGGCTCGTGATTGGGCAGATCGGGACGGGTGCGCGGGTAGTCGGTTTGCTGGGTTTCCCAGGTCACCAGCCCGTTTTTAACGTAGATCTTCCAACTGCACGAACCTGTGCAATTGACGCCGTGCGTGGAACGCACGATTTTGTCGTGTTGCCAGCGCGACCGGTAACTGTTCTCCCAACTTCGGTCTTCATTGGTCACCACGCCGTGATTGCCGGAGAAGGTATCTACTTTTTTCTTGAAGAAGAGCAAGCGGTCCAGGAAATGACTCATAAGATTTACCTATATTTTAGGGTTTTGGTGTTTGTTTGGGGGTCGTACCTCATCCCCAACACATCAACTTAAACAAATTGATGTGTCACCACGAAGACACGAAGAAAAAACCAAAGTAAAAACTTCGCGCCCTTCGTGTCTTCGTGGTGATAGCTTTTATTTTGCAACGGTCAACAAGGCATAGCCGCCGTTTTACGCGCGTAAAACCACCAAGTGATACCGATACACACCAGATAAAAAACAATGAAACAATACAACGCGGCATCGGGAGCGCCGGTCATGCTGATCGCCGTACCGTAGCTCTTCGGGATAAAGAATGCGCCGTATGCTGCTATCGCCGAGCTAAAACCCAGCACCGCCGCCGCTTCCTTTGCCGCATCTTTCTTGGCGTTGGCAATCGCATCGCTGCCCTGGCCTTTGACCGCGCACAAACGCTCAGTCATGAAGATAACCGGAATCATGCGGAAGGTGGAGCCGTTGCCGATGCCGGTCGTGATAAACAACAACATGAACATCGCAAGAAAGCCCCAGAAATCGCCCGCATTGCCCACCGAAGGCATGAAATGCAACACGCCGAACACCGCGCCAACCATGATCACGAAATTCCACAGCGTCACCCTGGCCCCGCCCAGCTTGTCGGCCAGCCAGCCGCCGACCGGCCTGATCAACGCGCCGACCAGCGGCCCCAAAAAGGCGTATTCGGTCGGGTTGACCTCGGGAAACAGGATTTTAGTCAACATCGGGAAACCGGCTGCATAGCCGATAAACGAACCGAAGGTTCCGGTGTAAAGCCAGCACATCAGCCAGTTATGTTTGCGCTTGAAAATGATCGCTTGTTCCTTGAACGATGCCTTGGCCGAGGCAATATCATTCATGCCGAACCACGCCGCGATGCTGGTGGCAATAATAAACGGCACCCAGATAAAACCGGCGTTTTGCAGCCAGATGGATTTGCTCACCCCCGCCTTAACCCACTCTTGCGGATCGCCGCCCAATGAGCCGAACACGCCCGCCGCGATAACCAACGGCACCACAAACTGCACGGTGCTGACGCCCAAATTGCCCAAACCGGCATTCAAGCCCAGGGCTGTGCCTTTTTGGGATTGAGGATAAAAGAAGCTGATATTCGCCATGCTGGACGCAAAATTGCCGCCGCCGAAACCGCACAGCAAGGCCAACACCACCATCAATACATAAGGTGTTTCGGGATTTTGCACCGCAAAACCGATCCATAACGACGGCAACAGCAACGAGGCGGTGCTGATCGTCGTCCAGCGACGGCCGCCGAAAATCGGCACCATGAACGAATAGAAAATCCGTAAGGTCGCGCCCGACAAACCCGGCAGCGCCGCCAGCCAGAACAGTTCATCAGTGGTGTATTTAAAGCCGATGCTGGGCAGGTTGATCACCACGACGCTCCACACCATCCACACCGCAAAAGCCAGCAACAACGCGGGGATACTTATCCACAGATTACGGGTGGCGATACGCTTGCCGGTCTTTTCCCAGAAGCCTTTATCTTCAGGATTCCAATCGGCAAGCACCAGCGGGGACGGATGACTCAGCTCATGCAGATCTTTCGAAATTTTAGCCAATTCAGGCACGACGCGGCGTTCCATCCTGACAATCGAAAAATGCATCCAGGTCAGCGCAATCGTCATCAACACGAACAGCAGCATGAAGCAGCTGCTCCAGATGCCGGTCAAATCGTTCAACATACCGAAAGTCAGCGGCAGCAAGAACCCACCCAAGCCCCCTATCATGCCTACTGCGCCGCCTACAGCGCCGACGTTGTCGGGATAATAAACCGGGATATGCTTGTACACCGCCGCTTTGCCGAACGACATGAACAGGCCCAGCACGGCGACCAGAAAGATAAAGCCCATCGGTTGAATCGCCAGACTGAAGGTAATATCGCCCTTAATGCCGTGTACGATGTAATCCGTAGGCGGATAGGACAGGAAAAAGGTACAGATCGTCGCGACAATAAACGTCCAGTACATCAATAACCGCGCGCCGTAACGGTCTGACAACCAGCCGCCCAGAGCGCGGAACAGGCTGGCGAAAATCGAATAGGCCGCAGCCAGCATGCCCGCCGACTTTATATCGAAACCGTAAGCGCCGACCAGATAGCGCGGCAGCCACAACGCCAATGCGACAAAAGCCCCGAATACGCAGAAGTAATACAGCGAAAACCGCCAGACCCGCATATCCTTCAGCGGTTCCAGCTGCTTCAGGAATGAATCGGGTTTGATGTTGGACTCGCGGCGCTGTTTGAGCATCGGTTCGTCATCGGTAACAAACCAGAAGATTACCGCCATTAACAACAACGCTGCCGCCCAGATTTGCGCCACGGCATGCCATCCGAATGCGACCATCACAAAAGGCGCGACGAATTTCGTCACCGCCGCTCCGACGTTGCCGAGCCCGAAAATACCTAACGCCGTGCCTTGCTTCTCTTTAGGGTACCAACGCGAAACATAAGCAATACCGACGGCGAACGATCCGCCGGCAACCCCGATACCGAGCGCCGTGACCAGAAACAGGGTATACGTTTCAACGAGGGTCAGCAGCAAGGTGGCGATAGCCGCCGTCACCATGACCAGCGCATAAACGATACGCCCGCCGTACTGGTCGCTCCAGATGCCTAGAATCAGCCTGATTAACGAACCTGAAAGTATCGGCGTGCCGACCAGCAAGCCGAATTCGGTCTCGCTTAAATGCAGGTCTTTCTGGATTTGCAAGCCGATGATTGAAAAGATAGTCCACACCGCAAAGCAAACGGTGAATGCCACGGTGCTCGCGGTTAGAGCATATTTTTGCTGAGAAGAATTAATGTCCGGCACGGTATTCACCCTTTTTTCTTATTGTTATTGCCTGATACACTAACACAAAACAGGTGATATTCAATATCTAAAATACAACTTATCCCGGTTTCTCCAATTCATTCATATCTATTTGAAATATAATAAATAGTGTTACAATTATTTTTACATTTTCATCCATGCAAAGAGGGCTTCATGCCACAGCAACACAAAAAAACGCCATGGACAGCCTTATCCGTAACGCTGCTGTCACTCGCTGCCGCCAATAGCCAAGTATCCGCCGATACGACTCAATCCATTGAAGAGGCACTCAAGTTCGGAGACGGAGGGGCGGTTAAAGTTGACGCTAATTACCGTTATGAAAATGTTGACCAGGACAGGGGCGCGCAAAAAACCGCCAACGCCAATACCATACGCACGCGCTTAGGCTTACTCACGCCGGTATTCCACGGTCTGCAAGGTTATGTGGAATACGAAGGCACCCACGCATTGCAATCGGATTACAACAATGGGCGCGGCGACAAACCTGAGTATTCGACCGTCGCAGACCCCGGCTACAATGAACTTAACCAGATGTGGATCGGTTATGCGGGCGTTCCCGATACTTTTATTAAAGGCGGGCGGCAACGCATCAAATTTGATGACGACCGCTTCATCGGCAACGTCGGCTGGCGGCAGCTGGAAACAACATTCGATTCGGTTTTAATCACCAATAAATCGATCGAAGACCTGACCGTCAATGTCGGCTATATAGGCAACGTGCAAACCTTCACCGCAACGACTGAGAACATTAACGCCCCCGTCGTCAATGCCAACTATAGCCTCGGCGACTATGGCAGCCTGATCGGTTACGGCTATTGGCTTGATTATACCGAGCGGGAAAATTATCAAAAATCGAGCCAGACATACGGCCTACGCTTCATTAACAGCGATAAACCGAAAAAATTCCATGAACATTACAGCCTGCTTTACACCGCTGAATGGAGCTTTCAACAGGATTACCAGCATTCGCCGACGCCCTATCAGGCGGACCGTTTCAATCTAATGGGGGGATTCACCGCTTATAATTTCAGCTTCCAGGGCGCCATGGAACAACTTAACGGCTTCGGTCAAAACAAGACTTTTAATACCCCGCTGGGCACCAACCATGCATTCCAGGGCTGGGCCGATTTATTCCTGATTACGCCTAATGACGGTATCCGTGACGTGTTCGGCACCGTCAGCGCAAAGTTCATGGAAAACGACAGCCTCGTATTATCGGGCATTTATCACGATTTTACCGACGATACCGGCCGCGCTCATTATGGCAAGGAATGGGATTTCCAGGCGGTCAAAAAATTCGGCAAGCATTATTCGTTACTGGCCAAATACGCTAATTACGATGCCGATACCTTCTCTACCGATACTCAAAAAATCTGGCTACAAGGCAACGTCAATTTCTGACGCAATCCGAATCCGCGCCTAAAAAATATCGAGCCGGGACTAACATTCCAACCAAGCCGCGCAACCTCGTGGGTTCAACTGAAATTTAGCCGCATATAACAAGGTTTTAAATTGAGCATCACAGCCTTTTTATGTAGAATGCGGCAAGTTTAAATCCAGCAAAAATCAATCATTCCCGTGGATAGTCCAATAAAAAAGCTTTTGATCGTCGATGACAGTAAAGTATCGAGAATGTTAATCCGTTCACATATTCTTGCTCGTCGCCCGGAATGGATAATCTCTGAAGCAGCCTGCGGCGAAGAAGCTATTGCACTCATTGATAATGACCTTCCCGACTACTGCACCATGGATATTAACATGCCGGGCATTTCGGGGACCGATGCGGCGGAGCGGATGCTGTCCAAATATCCTTCAATAAAAATCGTTATTTTCTCGGCGAATATCCAAGAAACGCATCAAGAACGCGCACGCCTGCTTGGAACCATATTAGTTGCAAAACCGGTCACAGAAAAATCAATTACCCTGGCGCTAAACTGTTTTTCAGATTCCAAATGAGCAGCCTTAGCGAACTTCATCTTGACGCTCTGGCGGAGGTCTTCAGCATCGGCGCCGGCCGTGCTGCATTAAGCCTAAGCGAGATCGTCGGCGATGAAGTGCGCATTTCCGTTCCCTCTGTTCAAATCATTAACTCGGAAGACATAAACTCGGCGACATTGTCGCTAAACAATGGCCGGTTTGGCGCGGTAAACCAACACTTCCGCGGCCCGTTTAATGCCGAGGCCGTGCTTTTATTTACCGAAGATCAAGCGTTGAAGATCGTGGGTGACATGATGGGGTCTCAAATGAGCATTGACGAACTTGCGGAATTTGAACATGAAGCCATGTGTGAATTGGGTAACATCATTTTAAACGCCTGCCTGTCGGCAATGGCCGACATATTCAGTTTTACGCTGGAAAGCTCCTTGCCCGATTATGCCGTCGCATCAGCCGATGAAATATTACACCGGCTCAAAGAGAATTCCACTCAGCCCTATATTATGGTGCTGCACATCGATCTCACCATTGAAAAACGGCATACGGCCGGCAACCTCGTCTTTCTGTTAAGCTCGGCATCGCTGGATAATCTTGTCTCTCATCTTGATCAATTCCTGGGCAATATTACATGAATAAAATCCCGGCAACTGCCCCTGAGTCGCCTAAAATGCCTATTTTGAGAGTCCCGCCTCCTGCCCCCGCGCAGCCGGGGAGCAATCGTTTTGACATGGAAGATATATTTCATGCGCTTAATCTCGGCGTGTGCGTTGTTGATGACTGCGGCAAGATATTGCTGTGGAATAACTGGATCGCCAAACATAGTAATATTAAAGAAGCTGAGGCACTTAATCAGCAACTTGAAAAAGTGTTTACAGAACCTGTGTCGCCCGCATTTCTGGCCGCGCTCAAAAACACGCTGACATATAGACTGCCGGTGGTTTTATCCACGGCGCTGCATCGCGCGCCGCTACCGCTGTATAACGCACACGGGACTGAACAGCAAACCAGGATGTATCAATCGATCACCATCACCCCCATTCAGTCACAGTTGAGTGAATCCTGCTGTCTTATTCAGATAACCGACTCCAGCCCATCAATCAAGCGAGAAAAAATATTGCGCTCTCATTCGGAAATTCTGAAAAAAGAAGCAACAACCGACAGCTTGACCGACATCTGCAATCGCAGATTCTTCGACGCGCATTACGAAATGGCCGTAGCCGATGCAAAAAGGCGAAAACACTCTTTATCCATCTTCATGGTCGACATTGATTTTTTTAAGTCGTACAACGATTACTACGGACATATGGCCGGCGATAATGTAATAAAGCTCGTCGCCAATGCATTAAAATCCCAACTCTCCCGCGCTACCGACATAGTGGCGCGGTATGGCGGAGAAGAATTCGTTCTGGTAATGCCGCATTTACCCCAACAAGTCGCCGAGCAATTTGCTGAAAAGCTCAGAAACGCCGTCCTCAACCTGGAAATACCGCATCTAAAATCCCGCCCGTTCAACCAGATAACCATTAGCATCGGCCTCTATACCGGTATCCCGGTAAACGGCGACAGCCTGTTAAACAAAGCCGACGTAGCGCTCTATCAAGCCAAGCTGAAAGGCCGCAACCGGTACATATCCTTACCGCTTTGCGAAACAGAAGAATATCTGGAACAATAGACTTGTCCCGCGCCGCATCCGCGGGATAAAACTCAAGCTCATAAACCGACGGGATATGATGATTGAGCCGCCAACAATCAAGTTAAATTTTATTCCGCCTCATCGTATGAAATTCAAACCATCCGCTATTACGCTAGCCTTGAGCCTTGCTCTGTTCCCTGCCCCACAGCAGGCCGTTGAAATCACCAAAATCGAATTGCCCGACATGGGCGATTCCTCCGGCGCCCTGATTACACCCGCCGAAGAAAAAGAGTTCGGCGAAGCATTTTTCCGCAGCCTGCACTCGCAAATCTCCATCAACCAGGATGCCGAAATTCAACACTACATCCAGACGATCGGTGAAAAATTGGTCGCCAACAGCGATGCGCCGAGCAATCCGTTCCATTTTTTTGTGGTGCTGGAAGATGACATTAACGCTTTTGCGGGGCCCGGCGGCTATATTGGCGTAAACTCGGGATTAATTTTAATCACCGAAGCCGAAAGCGAATTAGCCTCGGTTATGGCGCACGAAATCGCCCACGTTACCCAGCGCCATTTATACCGCGCTTATGAAGCCTCCAGCCGCCTGTCGATCCCTACCGCCGCAGCATCCTTGGCCGCTATTTTATTGGGCACTCAATCGCCCGCTCTTGGTCAGGCCGCTATCGTAGCCATTCAGGCCGGCAGCGTGCAGTTTCAGATTGATTTTACCCGCGAGAACGAGGCCGAAGCCGATCGTGTCGGCATGCAAACCCTGGCGGCGTCACAATATGACCCGCGCAGCATGCCCACTTTTTTCGAACGCTTACAGCAATCCAGCCGCTATTACGGGCAAAATATCCCCGAGTTTTTAAGAACTCACCCGGTTACCGCGTCACGTATTTCCGACACACGCGGCCGCGCTGAAACCTATCCCTATAAACAATACCCGGACTCACTGGGTTACCAGTTAGCCAAAGCAAAAATCCGCGTGCTGACCGGCAAGGACAATGCCGATACGCTTAAATACTTCCAGTCCCGGTCAATCCAGGGCACGACTGAACAACGCACCGTCGCCCGGTACGGACTAGGTCTGTCCGAGCTTAACATGCAAAAATACAATGAAGCGGAAGCCATTTTTGAACAACTCATCAAAGAATATCCCAACCAGCCTCAATACATAACCGCGCTTGCCCGTACAGCGCTGGAATCCAAGAATTACACTGTAGCGCTTGCCCGATATAAAAAATTGACCGAGCAATTTCCTAATAACGAAGCCATCAAGCTCGAATACGTCACCTCTCTGCTAAAAGCGGGTAAGCCTGAATTGGCGCGGAAGACCTTACTGTCGTTAAAACCCAAAACCCAACAACAACCGATTTATTCGCAACTGTTGGCGCAAGTTTATAGCGACTTAAACCACCCCGCCGAGTCCCATCGTTATCTTGCGGAATACTACTATGCAACGGGGCAAACCAAGGATGCAATCCTGCAAATAAAACTGGCTCAAAAATCGAAAGGCCTTAATTTCCAGCTATCCGCGATCCTTAATGAACGGCTCAGCTTCTTTCTCAATCAGGAAGAAGAAGCCCGCCTCAACCGATAAGAACCTGAACGTTAGCTGAACAAAAAAGCACTGCTTGCCTGCCGTTTCGTTTATTAGAAATCGCTAACACTCAATAACAAACTGTATTTATTACACATTTAAGATAGCGTTATATTTTTCCGAAAAAACCCCATTTTTAAATAGACAACGAGGTTCCATTTGAATAGAATTTGCCCCGGCTTAACGGAGTGAGTCCGGTTTAATTACCGACTAAGAGGGGGAATTTAGTCTTTTAGACTAGCTGAATAATAATAATAAAATAAGTGACACTGCTTGGGTCAAGTTGTACAAACGACAACTGAATAATAATAATAACAGCACTCAACACGCCCGCTTTATGCGGGCTTTTTATTGCCCACTACATACTGAGCAAACCTGGGCTACAAACATCCAAATGGCGGGCATACAGTCATGCCCGCACGATGAAATGCGCTAATACGGTTTGCAATTCAGCCCGGGATTAACCTGCAAGCCCGAGCCGGCGTCAATCTTACCGTTACAACTATTGCTGCCGGAAGATTCAATACTGTAGCTGCAAGTTCCAGAACACTGTTCCCCGGTAACGCAACCATAGGTCTGGTCCGGCGCTACTTTGGTGGAAATAGGCGGATTCGCGCATTCTTTGATAGAAACGTTCAACGTTGCATTCGCGTTGTTATTGATCTCAAGGGCAAACGCCGGATTTGCCACCGCAAGCAGACTTGCCGCCATAACCGCTGTTTTCACAAAACGGTATCCCAAAGAAAATACTGTGTTCATATGATGTCTCCTAATTGATTTTAATAGTGAGCAGACAACCCATATCAACAACCGGAGTGGCTCCGTCCTGAATAACCCCGCTCTCCATTTCCCGGCATCGGTAAACCTGCAGGCGTTGAAACAAAATACATTCCGGCCGTAAGATCGAAGGTAGTCTGCCTAAGTAGACGATCAGCCGAAAAAATTGTGAATCCAACCAAACTGGCTCAAGCGTTTTGAATAACGAAGTCCGATGAGTAATATTTTCACAAAATGCGCGCATCGCCGTCTTAGTATTTAAGGCATTGGGCGATTCCGGCACTGTGTTATACGGGGCGGCGGCAAAGCACCAATATTAAAGACGATCGGGTTAAGTGATAAGACCCATCGGCCATTCTACTCCTTACTCTTTTTTGGATGAGAACGACATCATGCGCGCCAAGCCATTCCTCCAGTACTTGCAAGCCTACTATAACCCTCAGACAGCGGCTTTTCTGGCCGACACGCCCGACATCCGGGGCGGCTGGGAAGTCTGGCTTCAAGTTGAAATCGCCCGCACCTTCGTTAGCCTCAACCAAAACTGGATCTGCGAAAGGGAACTGCCTTATCCGTCAGGCAACTTATTCAACCCGTATCTCACCTATGACGCCGATGATGGCCTTGCCCCGGTAGGAACTACTTCCAATGCGCGCTATGCCGCAAGATGCGACTTCTTCCTGTATCGAAAAGAGTCTATATCAATCGCCGATGAAACCTATATAGAGCTCAAGTGCATCAATCCCAGTGTTCAGTATCCTCATCGCGATGCCTGGACGCGTTTTAAAAAAGACGTAATCAAAATCCAGGCATTGCAAAAAGCAAACAAGCAGTTGAACTGCATAGCGCTGCTGGCAACGTCCGGCGTATTTAACAAAGACGCCGTCGGCGGAGAAAATCCGGGACTCGCCTGGTTCTGGAATCAGGACGAAGGCCGCGTTGCTTACGTCTGGGACCCGACCCAAAACGCCGTGACGACATTACAGAATGTCGCACTGGACGGCTCAGGCCGTTTTTTCATCGTCGCCGTAGCCATAACTTAATAACAGCATGAACTGCGGTCACGATCACTTGGTCGACAGCTAAGCGGGACCGATTGTTTCTCCGCCGCTACATTTTCATTAACAAACGGACGCACAAATCATTCGCTTAGGGCGGCTGTAATGCGGCATAAACCCTCAGGCGTTTCTTTTGATTGAAAACCTCATAAATCCTATCACCCCCTGAAAGGAGCTCAAGAACATGCCAATCGACCCAAAATTAACCCAATCGATAAACCAAGTGTTAGAGCGCCTGCCGGTTGTCGTCAGCGACATTGAGCAGCGAAAAGATTACGCCAAAAACACGGAATTTGCCGCGGACGTCAGCCGCTTGAACGCATTCAAGCAACAACTGCTGATTGTAAAAGACGCCCCATCCCCGTCCCCGGCTCTATTGACCGAATTGCAAAGTACCGCAAAGAACACCATCCAGCCGCTGATCGAAAGCCTGATTTCCGCCAATGTGGTCATCGCCAAGATGGGACAGTTGAACACTCATCGAACCATCGAGCCCAAGGATGCGATAGACCACAATGCAAACATGGCCCTGCTGCAAGACGCTATCCAGACGCTTATAGTCTGCTTGACACCGGCCTCCGGCTCGGAAACAGACGACATACTGTCCAAGCAATTCGATGACTGGCTGCTCAGCTTGGACAACAAGAACTAAAAGCCGGCAGGCATTATAAATCCCGGCTTTTTTAGCGATGGGAATGGCGCGGGCGAAGCCTGCCAACTCGTTCAAATCCTCTGAGCGTAAGCCACGCAATCCATGCACCCAGTTCCTCACCCGATCAGTAACGGGTAATTCACAAAAATAGCTGCAAACCGTCTATTTCCTTAAGGACGGGAACGCATCGAAAAAGGGATCGGATCCCCCAGCAATAGCCGCGTTCCTGAAGACCGAATAACCCATCGAGCCTATCACCCGATAAGGAAATAAGTCAACATGTCAAACAATCCCAAACTGGACCAATCAATAAAACAAGTCCTTGAGAGCCTGCCTGTCGTCGTCAGCGATATTCAGGAACGGCCGGATTACAACCAAAATCCGGCGTTCGCCGACGACATCAAGCACTTGAACAACTTCAAACAGGAGTTGCTGATCGCGAACGTTGCCCCATCTCTGTCGACATCCGCAATGGCCGAATTGCAAAATACGGCGAAGAACACCATCCTGCCTATGGTCGAAAACCAGATCGCCGCCAATGTGGCGATCACCAAGATGGGACAGTTAAACACCAACCGCACCATTACCCCTACACTGGCGACGAAGCTCAATATAAATCTGGCTTCATTCCAAGATGAGGTGCAGTTGCTGGTGGCCTATTTATCGGAAGCCCTAACGCCCCCTCCACCGGAAAAAGGCCGGTTGCTGCGTCTTGAAGTCAGCGGCGCCCAAAAGATAGACGATAACCGCTATATCGCCGATTATGCGCCGGTCGGCAACGTCGTAATCCGCGCTGTCGTTGAGCCGAACGCCCCTTCTGTCATCGAGTCCCTGAACTGGGAGGGAGGCGAATCCGGCTCCACCAAGGATTGCCGCCTAATCCCCCTCGACCGGATAACCCGGAAAGACAGTCCGGCGGTCATTACCGCATGGCTCGGCGACACGCGCCTGCAAATCTCCGTGACCGTGCGGCCGCTGCTGGGCGGCCTGGATGTCAGCAACGCGATATATAACGGAGAGCGCTGGATCGCTCAATACTCTGCCGACGGCGAACCTGTCACGGTACGGGCAACAATGATGCCGGACATCCCGGACGCCTACCGCTATCTTAGCTGGGATGGCGGCAACATAGACCCACAGCATCAAAATGACCGCCGGCTGGTGCCGCGCAACGCGGTGACCCAACCGGGCAAGCCGGTTGCCGTGTCCGCCAAACTCAATCCGCAACTTGAGGTTCAAATCGAAGTGGTGCCGCAACTCACGGCTTTGACTGTGACCACCGGCGACGGTCTTGCAAACCCGACAGCAACCGAAGGCAATACCTCGCGCTATACTATCGCCTACGGCAACGGCAACATCACCGTCACCGCCGTGACCCAACCGGCAAGCGTTGAGGCATGGGCCCATATCGCCTGGACCGGCAACGGCGTTGACGGCGGCCAGGCTAATATCAAGACCCTGCCGCGTAACGCCCTGACCACTTTCGG
>NZ_JAZGVT010000057.1:0-66044 GCF_036440755.1 Methylobacter sp. Wu8
GCTCAACCATCGCCCTCGAAAAACACTCAATTTTAAAACACCTCATGAGGTCTTTTTTCCTGAACAAGAGAGGGATGCCGCATGATTACTAGGATTGCACTTCGGAGTTGAATCCGCCACTGAATAAATTTCCACTTTTTACCTCTATATTACCCATTTGTACAATTAAGTATCTGATTTATTAAGTAACTTTACTTTATATATTGGTAAGTAGTTTACAGCCACAAGGGACTGCCCCTACTGCGGAGTAAACGCATCGCTATCAATGTAAACATCAATTGGATTTTCAGGAACTATGCTGGCAACCGGCAAATCCGATCCTGAACGCCACAGCTTGACGGCTTCCTGCTTATTCGAACCGGTAATCAAAAAGATCAGTTCCCGCGTGTTACTTAATGCCTTGGCGCTGATCGAAACGCGCTCCGGCGGCGGTTTCGGCGAATTGTAAACGGCATGCACCAGTTCATCCTGCGGGTGTTGGTGGCCGGGAAACAAGCTGGCGGTATGGCCGTCCTCTCCCATGCCCAGCAATACCATATCGAACATACCGGCCTTGCTGACGGCGAGTTTATAGCGGTCGGCCGCAACTTCCGGCCCCAGTTCGGCGGGCATGGTGTATATCTGATTGGCCGGGATAGCCACTTTGTCCAATAACACCCGGCTTGCCATCAGGCTGTTTCTGTCCTGGTGATCGGCAGGCAGACAGCGCTCATCGCCGTAATAAATATGCCAGTTGGCCCAATCGGCATTGGCTTCGGCAAGCAGGCGGTAGACTTTTTCCGGGGTGCTGCCTCCGGCTAAAACCAGTTTGAATTTGCCGCGTTCTGCTATAGCCGATGTTGCGGCATTAAGAATTTGTTGGCAGGCGGCCTCTGCTACCTGATCTGCGGTCTCCAGATGATGCCAGCGGCTGTTTGTTTGCATTTAGTTACACTCCGGGGTTAATGAGCTGCGCCAGGATTGGCTTTCTTTATCGAATAAGCGGCGGCTGTCTTCCGGCCCCCAGGAACCGGCAGGATAGGTGACGATATAGTCACGCTCTATCGCCCAGGTTTGCAGGATAGGATCGACAATGCGCCATGCATATTCTACTTCATCAAAGCGCAGAAATAACGAGCGGTCGCCTTTTAATACGTCCAGCAACAAGTCTTCATAGGCATCGATGGCTTTTTCATTCTCCTGGCGGAAGCTCGCGTCCAGGCTGCTGGAGCGGGTGCGCATCTCCAGGCCCGGCTCTTTTACGGTCATTTCAATGCGGATGAACTCTTCCGGCTGTATCCCTAACAGCACCCAGTTGGGGTTCATGCACTGCACCTCGGTGCCGCGGAAAAACTGCAACGGCGGATGGCGAAAACAAATCGAGATGGTCGATTGCGCCTTGGCCATGCGTTTGCCGGTGCGCAGGTAAAACGGCACGCCGCGCCAGCGCCAGTTGTCGATATACAGCTTCATTGCGGCATAGGTTTCGGTGATGCTGTTAGGCGGTATACCGTCTTCCTGCAAATAGCCGTTGACCCGTTCGCCGCCGACGCTGCCTTTGCCGTATTGGGCGCGGAAGGCATGGCCGTGTACCGCTTCTCTGGGAATGGGGCGGATGGATTTCAATACTTTGACTTTTTCGTCGCGCAGGGATTCGGCTTCCATCGAAACCGGCGGCTCCATCGCGACCAGCGTCAACAGTTGCAGCAGATGGCTTTGCAGCATGTCGCGCATGGCGCCGGCGTTGTCATAGTAATCGGCGCGGCTGCCGATGCCGATGTCTTCGGAATGGGTGATCTGGATATGGTCGATATAGTTGCGGTTCCATAACGGCTCCAGCATCACATTGGCGAAACGGAACACCAGCACGTTTTGCACCATGCCTTTGCCCAGATAATGATCGATGCGGTAAATCTGCTCTTCCGATAAATAGCGGCTGATACGTTTTTGCAGAGCCTTGGCGCTGTCCAGATCGTAACCGAACGGTTTTTCGATAATCACCCGCCGCCAGCCGTATTGTTCATCAAACAGGCCGGTATCGCTCAACAGCTTCATGACCGTGCCGAAGTCCGAAGGGCTTATCGAAAGATAGAACGCGATGTTTTTAGGGAACCGGTTTGTCAGGTCCAGCGTGTCGGCCAGTTCGCTATAACACTGCGACTGTTTTATATCGCCTTGATGATAATGCAGCCGGGCGCTAAAACGCTGGAACACGGTTTCATCAAAATTGTCCGAGACTTTGGCCTCGATCATTTGCCTGACTTCCGCCAGCCATTTTTGCTGATCCCAGGGCCTGCGGCCTATGGCCAGGATACGTGTGCCTTCGGGCAGGCGGTTCGCGGCGTCAAGATGATACAAAGACGGCATCAACTTAATCCGGGACAGGTTTCCGGTGGCTCCAAAAATAACGTAGGTACAGGGTTCGGCTTTCATTGATTTTGTTTGCTGGATGAGTGTTCCGGTATTTAACCGCAAGGGTATGAAGAATGGAACATAAAACTTCTGATAGGGGTGTGCGCGCAGGTATTGAGTTAGCTCTCGTTATCACACAGCGCGTCACTGCCATTAAGTTAAGGATTTTTCCGTTCGCCCTGAGCCTGTCGAAAGGAATGTGCATAAAATAACTCGAGCAAGTTTTATTTTTAAACCATGAAGAACATGAAAGGTATAAGGATTGACGTCTTCATGTCCTTCATGCTCTTCATGGTAATTGCGTAAATTAATTTATGTCTGTTCCTAAGCGGCCTGATGTAATAGCACAGAAGGGAATAAAAATAAACTTATATTGGCGGCTAGCCTGAAGTTAAACCGCTTGCCCTAAAAAGCAGTCGCGTTTGATCCTGCCGGCGACAGCCTGCATAGGTATTTTCAGTCTGGAACAGGCGATGAATAGGAGGTTTTACTTGCTAATAACGTTGTTTTGTAACTGCAAGATCAGGGCTTTGATTGCCGCTTCCTGCGACATGACGCTTGCGCATAAGTGGAATTGATCAAGCGCACGGCGCAAGTTCTGCTCGGGATCGGCCGCCTTAAAATACCGGTTGCCTTCCAGATAATCGGTATAAAACCGGATGCCTAATTCAAAAGGGATCAAGCGGATGGCGGGATATAAATAGTGATAATCGTATTCGGTAAAAAACGCACCGGCCTCATTCAGATAGCTTTTCAACAGGGCGGCGCAAAGATTCAGGTCAAATCCGGCCGGCTCGGCGGCATAGCAGCAAGAGCGCAGGCAATCGCCAATATCGTAATGCACCAGGCCCGGTTTGACGGTATCCAGGTCGATCAAGCTGACGATTTTTTTAGTGCGTTTATCGAACAACACGTTGTTTAATTTGGGATCGCCGTGAATCACACGCAAAGACAGCAAACCCTGCTGCTTTGCATTTTCCAGATCATCGGCGATATGCCGGAATTCGCCGATAAATTCAGCGCAATCACGGCTTTCTTTACAACTTGCGGCCCCGGCCTGCTGTAAGACCTGATGGTAACGCACTACATAGCCCGGCGTTATATGAAAGCCGGGCAGGGTGTCATGCAACAGCAAAGGATCAAGGTCGCTGGTTAAGCGATGAAAATGCCCCAGCGCAAAACCGGCCTGCTCCGCGTCGCCGAGACTGCCGACAGCCTCGATACTTTCGGTATTGGCGATAAAGCTTAGCGCCCGCCAGCAATCGCCGTTTTGATCCCGATACAGCGGCTCGTTATCGGCGGTGTTTAAAACTTCCGGGATTTGCAGCTTGGCGCCGGCTTTTTGCACGATATGCCGATGAAGCGTGGTCAGGTTCGCCATAATCAGTTCGGGCGCAGGAAAAACCTGGGTATTGATGCGTTGCAGGACAAAGCGGGAGGATTGCGTTACGACCAAATAGGTGTCATTGATCAGCCCGTTGCCGAGCGGTGTTATTTCTGTAACGGCATCGGCGAACCGGGTGGCGATAGGCAGTAGTCTGTTCATCAACATATTATCGAGGCTATGCGAGGCGGCCGCCTCAACACATCAGGCGGCTTCCCTTTCCTTGATCAAGGCCGTTAAACGTTTTAGCGCCTGTCCTCTGTGACTGAGCGCATTTTTAACGGCCGCCGGCAATTGCGCCGATGCGCACTGCTGTTCCGGCACCCAGAATACCGGATCATAGCCGAAACCGTTTTCGCCGACGGCGTGATCCAGAATCCTGCCTTCCCAAACGCCTTGGGCGATGACCGGGCAAGGATCATAGGCATGTTCCATAAACACCATCACGCAGATAAACCGCGCCGTGCGCAGTTCATCCGGGACGCCGTCAAGCTCCCGCAACAACTTATCCACATTGTCCCGGTCGCTGGCGCCGACACCGGCATATCTTACCGAAATGACGCCGGGCGCGCCGTTCAAGGCGTCAACGACCAAGCCCGAATCGTCGGCAATTGCAGGTAATTGGCAATGCAACGCCGCATTCCTGGCTTTTAAAATGGCGTTTTCGACGAACGTAGCGCCGGTTTCTTCCACGTCGACAACATTAAATTCGGACTGCGGAACGATCGGATGCTCCGCCAGTATTGCCTGAATTTCCCTGATCTTGCCGGGATTGCCGCTGGCCAGGACGATTTTTTGTAAGGTCGAAAAGGTCATTTATGCTCTTCTATCGCTATCCGTTGTTTTTCCAGCAATTCCTTGATGCCTGAACCTGCCAGTTCCAGCATCGCGTCCAGTTCCTCTTTCCTGAACGCATGGCCCTCAGCGGTGCCCTGCACCTCGATAAACGCCGCGGCATCGTTCATGACCACATTCATATCGGTTTCCGCATTGCTGTCTTCAGCATAATCCAGGTCCAGCACCGGCACGCCGTTAAAGATGCCCACGGATACCGAAGCGACCTGCCCATGCAGCGGATTGGTCTTGATTTGTTTGCGTTTGAGCATTTTCTGCACCGCCAGCGACAGCGCGACAAATCCGCCGGTAATCGCCGCAGTACGGGTTCCGCCATCCGCCTGCAACACGTCGCAATCGATGGTGATGGTATGTTCGCCCAGCGCTTTCAAGTCAATCGCCGCCCGCAGCGAACGGCCAATCAAACGCTGAATTTCCAGCGTGCGTCCGCCTTGTTTGCCGTGGCTGGCTTCCCGTCCCATCCGGGTATGGGTCGAGCGCGGCAGCATGCCGTATTCGGCGGTAATCCAGCCTTCGCCTTTGCCTTTAAGAAAGCGCGGGACGCTCCTGTCGACACTGGCGGTGCAAAGCACACGGGTATCGCCGAATTCAACCAGAACAGAGCCTTCTGCATGTTTGGTAAAACCGCAGGTGAATTTGATGTCTCTGAGTTGATCAGGGTTGCGTCCGCTAGGTCTCATGTATATTCCGGTAAAATGAAAACCGCACAGTATACCTGAACGGCGCGCTGTCCGGCGGTTCAATTTACTAACGGAAGTTACGCAATAACTAAGAAATTTTCACCACGAAGGCACGAAGGACACGAAGTTTTATATTTTTCTCCGTGTCCTTCGTGCCTTCGTGGTGAGTTTTTGTGGTTTGAGTAACATCAGTTACCAATAATCAACCGCCCGTTAGCGCCTGCCGCATTTCGGCAACCGATTGCGGACGATTTTCCGGTTGCAGCGCCATAGCCCAATCGACAGCTTTCAACAGGTGTTCAGGGAATTTCCGTTTAAACGCTTTCACCGCAGGCACCAGCGTATCCTGCAGCACCCTGTCCTGTGCGGAAACCGGGACTTTAAGCTCCAGACAAGTGCGCATACTCGCGCCCACCGCGTAAATATCCGTCCACGGGCCCAGCTCGGCGCTCAGGTCGTGCTGTTCTATCGGCGAGTAGCCTTTGGTTAAAACCTTGCTTTGTTTGTCCAGGTGCGATTTAGGAAAACTCTGAATCGCGCCGAAATCCAGCAATAACGCATCGTTGCCCGGACGCACCAGAATATTGGCGGGTTTAATGTCGAGATGAATAAACTGGCGGCTGTGAATATGACCGACTCCCGCCAACAACGAGTTGAACAAGGTCAGCAAAAAATCTTCGGAAACGGACAGCGACTTGTTTTTTAACAGCTTGTCTAGCGTAAGCCCGTAGTCATAAGTCATCACCATATAAACAGTGGAGTTGGCTTTAAAAAAACCGATCACTTCGACAATATTGGGATGTTTCAGCGCCGACAAAACTTTGGCTTCCTCGAAAAACAGCACCCGGCCGCGCTTGAATAAAGCCGCGGACTCTTCGCTGTTGGCGACGACCACATTGTTCCAGGTGCGGTGGGCGAATTTTCGCGGCAGATATTCCTTAATCGCAACCTGAACCTGATCCGCTATTTGCCGGGCCAGATAAACGGAACTGAAACCGCCGTGCGCCAACTCCCGCTCAATGACATACTGATCTATAATGGTGCCGGTTTGCAGGTAATTCCACTCTTTGGGATAGGTCTGCGGATCGTAATATTCAGCCATCGTGTTGTGTGTTTATACTTAAGCCCGTTGATTATAGGTGAAAAATGATTAGAAGCATGACCGCATTTGCCGGCAATGAAACAGAAATAGGCGACTTAACCATAAGCTGTGAATTGCGCTCAGTCAATCACCGTTACTGCGACATCAGCTTAAAGCTGCCGGATCGCCTGCGTTTTGTCGAAGCCGACCTGCGCTCAGCCATTGCCGCCAAGATCAACCGGGGCAAAGTTGAATGCTCGTTGAGCTACAAAAAACAGGCTAAAAGCGGACAAAACTTCATCATCAATGCCGATGCCGTCACCACGCTGCTTGCCGCAGCCTCCGCCATAGAACAGCAAATGCCCGCTCCCTTGTCTTTTTCAGCGCTGGATGTACTGGCATTCCCCGGCATCCAGCAGGAACCGGATATTGATAAAGAGCAACTCAGCAAGGGCATTGCCGCCCTGGTCGATCAAACGCTGGCGCAACTGCTGGAAGCGCGGGCAAGAGAAGGCGCTCAACTTAAATTCCTGATTGAAGAGCGTTGCACAAAGATGCTGAGTTTTGTCGTGTCAGCGGGCAAACGCATGCCGGAAGTGCTGCTGTTGATTCGCAATAAACTGAAAGACCGGATTACCGAACTGGTTGCGCAACCCGACTTCGACCGCCTGGAGCAGGAACTGGTTCTGTTGACTCAAAAACTGGACATCGCCGAAGAGCTGGACAGATTGGAAACCCATATCACCGAAGTGTTGCGGGTACTCCAGCAAAAAGACCCGGTCGGCAGACGGCTGGATTTTTTAATGCAGGAGTTGAACCGCGAAGCCAATACCTTGGGTTCTAAATCCGCCGACAAGGAAATGACCAAAATAGCGATAGAGCTTAAAGTGCTGATCGAGCAAATGCGCGAGCAGGTGCAGAATATTGAGTGATGGATTGCTTTGTCTTAATTCGTGTATGAATTAAAAGCGGCTTTCAGTTAAGTTAAATCTGGCAACGATAGTCAACTTAATACCAATCCCAATAAGTTTTTATTTGAACCCCCTCAACCTAACCTTCTCCCGCTGGAGAAGGGATAATATGCGAACTTATTGGGATTGGGATTACAACCCTAAGGAGACACATTGGGATTAAATGTTACCGATTGTCCGATTCTGCTGGTATTCCAGTCATTTGGTTTAGCAGAGCGCCCAACTTGACTTAATTGTAGTCAAGTTGGGTTCCTATTACGCCAAGGTCAGAGTTTGTCAAAACGATCCAAGTGCATCACCTTGCCCCATGCATTGACAAAGTCCTGTACGAACTTCTCTTTGGCGTCGTCCGAGGCATAGAGTTCAGCAACCGCACGCAACTCGGAGTTGGAGCCGAAAATCAGATCGACTGGCGTAGCCGTCCATTTGACCTGGTCATTTGCCCGGTCCCGACCCTCATAAATACCCTCCGATGACGACTTGGTCCATTTGGTCGACATATCGAGCAGGTTTACGAAGAAATCGTTACTCAGTACGCCTGGCCGGTTGGTGAATACGCCATGCTGCGTATGTCCGGCGTTGGCATCCAGCGCCCGCATGCCGCCAACCAGCGCCGTCATTTCGGGTACGCTCAAGGTCAGGAAGTTTGCGCGTTCGACCAGCATTTCCGCCGGCGAATGCGCATTATCCTTGCTAAAGTAATTGCGGAAGCCGTCCGCTTTGGGCTCCAACACCGCGATAGACTTGGCATCGGTTTGTTCCTGCGCGGCATCCATACGGCCTGGTTTGAACGACACCTGCACTTTGAAACCGGCTTTCTTCGCGGCTTCTTCCACAGCCGCCGAGCCGCCGAGCACGATCACGTCGGCGAGCGACACTTTCTTGCCGCCTTTCAGCGTGCGGTTAAAGTCGTTTTGGATCGTTTCCAGGCGAGTCAGTACCTTGGCCAGTTCGGCGGGATCGTTGACTTCCCAATTCTTTTGAGGGGCCAAGCGAATGCGCGCGCCATTGGCGCCGCCGCGCATGTCGGTACCGCGAAAGGTCGCCGCGGAAGCCCACGCCGTCCTGACCAGTTCCGAAATCGTTAAATCCGAGTCCAGAATGGTCGACTTCAATTTGGCGACATCCTTGGTGTCAATCAACTTGTGATCGACTTTGGGGATAGGATCTTGCCAGATAAAGTCTTCGGCAGGCACTTCGGCACCGACGTAGCGGGCCTTGGGTCCCATATCGCGGTGGGTCAGCTTGAACCACGCCTTGGCAAACGCCGCCTCGAATTCCTTGGGATTATCGAGGAAGCGCTTGGAGATTTTTTGATACTCCGGGTCCGTTTTCAAAGCAATATCGGTCGTAAACATGATCGGCGCGTGGCGTTTGTTAGGATCGTGGGCGTCCGGTACAAAGTTGTCGCCTTTGCCTTCCTTGGGAATCCATTGCGTCGCACCGGCCGGGCTCTTGGTGGTTTCCCAATCAAAGGTATACAGCCACGTCAAGTAATCATGCGTCCAACGGGTCGGATTGGTCGACCAAGCGCCCTCCAGACCGCTGCTAACGGTGTCGACGCCATGGCCGCTGCCGCATTTGTTGGCCCAACCCAGCCCTTGCTCTTCAATACCGGCGGCGGCCGGTTCCTTGCCGACGCATTCGTCCGGCTTATGCGCGCCGTGCGCCTTGCCGAAGGTATGCCCACCGGCGATCAGGGCCACCGTTTCTTCGTCGTTCATCGCCATCCGGCCGAAGGCTTCGCGGATATGCTTGGCGGCCGCCAATGGATCAGGGTTACCGCCAGGCCCTTCCGGGTTGACATAGATCAGCCCCATTTGCACGGCGGCCAACGGTTTCGCCAGTTCACCTTTGGCATCGTGGCGCTCGTCGGCAAGAAATTTCTTTTCCGTTCCCCAATTGACCATCTCGGCTTCCCAGTCATCGGCCCGGCCGCCGGCAAAGCCTATCGTCTTGAACCCCATCTCTTCCAACGCGACGTTACCGGCCAGCACCATCAAATCGGCCCAGGAAAGCTTGGCGCCGTACTTTTGCTTGACCGGCCACAACAGGCGCCGGGCCTTGTCCAGATTGACGTTATCCGGCCAACTGTTGAGTGGTTCGAAGCGTTGCTGGCCGCCGGAAGCGCCTCCGCGCCCGTCAAAGATCCGATAAACGCCGGCACTATGCCAGGCCATGCGGATGAAAAACGGGCCGTAATTGCCGTAGTCCGCCGGCCACCAGGGTTGGGAAGTATGCAGTACATTGGCGATGTCTTGTTTCACCGCTTTCAGGTCGAGGGCTTTGAATTGTTCGGCATAGTTGAACGCTTTGCCCAGCGGATTGGACTCGACCGAATTCTGGCGCAAGGGTTTCAGGTCCAGTTGTTCCGGCCACCAAAAACTGTTCATCGTCGGTTGCGACTCGGCCAGAACCGGATTGGCGGTCAACACTGCGGATATGGCTACCGCCAGTGCGGAAGCCAGGAAAGTTTGTTTCGTTTTCATAAAACACCTATGTTCCTTGTTGTGGGATAATGCGAAAAAACATGCCGTAGACGCTTCAGTTTAGATGCTGTCGACTAATAAAACCAGCAACTTAATCACCCGGCTCATCGTCACGAAGGCGCATCAGCTGTTCAACACGGCACTGCCGATGTTGGTTTTAAAACTATCTTCTTCATTAAGTCTCAAATCCAGGGATTTAGACCCTGACAAATAATAATTTCGGCAAACGCATTAAACCGGATAAGGCATTCTTTTTGAAATTGATTTCATCAATAGCGCTATTTTTCAAATCAATAAGGCGCAACCGCAATGTGGTACCATTTTGAGTTGTGCCGAGCAACTCACTTTTAAACGGATAACAATCGATGAACTTGCGTGATTTGAGCTACCTCGTGGCGGTAGCGGATTTAAGAAATTTCAGTCAGGCGGCCGACCAGTGCTCTATCGGTCAGCCAACCTTGAGCACGCAGATCAGAAAGCTTGAGGATTATCTGGGCGCGGACTTGTTCGTGCGCGAGAAAAATAGTGTGGAGCTGACGGACGCCTGCCAAGAAATTTTGCCCATTGCGCGAAGAATACTAGCCGACATTCAAAGCATCCGGCAAACCGCCGCCCACGCCGGCGATCGGCATCGCAACATGCTGTCGTTAGGGGCCTTTCCCTCTCTAGCGAGTTATGTGCTGCCGGAATATGTGTTCCGCATCAAGCAACATTTTCCTGAGCTGAAACTACAACTGGTCGAAGAAAAGACCGATTCGCTCATTCGGTTGCTGCTCGACAAAAAGCTGGATGCGGCGTTGCTGGCCTTGCCGGTAGAGCATGAACTACTGGAATGCCGAACACTGTTTGAAGACCCGTTTACCCTGGCCGTATGTGCTGATCATCCGTTGGCCCGCTTGGAGGAAGTGGACCTCAACATGGCAGCCAAGGAAGATTTGCTGCTACTGGATGAGGGGCATTGTTTGCGGGATCAGGCCTTGAAGTTATGCGACCCTTCCCGATTCGTGGAGCACGACTTCCGGGCTTCCAGTCTGGAAACCCTACGTTTCATGGTCAAGAACGGCGTCGGAGTCACGCTGATGCCTTCCGTCGCCGTTCAACCCGAGGATAACGACATTCGTTATATCGCCATCCGTCAGCGACCCAGCCGGATTATTGCACTGGTTTGGCGGCGGGCTCATCCCCGTAGCGCGATTCTTGAGACATTGGCCAAACTGCTGGCTTATAAACCGGTACCCTGAGCTTCATTTCTGAAATCCGGATAATTGCGTTATCGCGACTAAAGCGGAAGCTGGCGGCAGATAACTCACCCTATCTTGCTTATTACCGACGTTTGTTGCGCCCAGTGCGCAATGGCTGGAATCACGGAGTCTGAACATAGAAGTCAGCTTCACAACCAAAACCAGCCGTTGGTGAACAATCTTTTTTCAGCTACCTGAATGTCGCAAATTGGCCGATTCCTGCCAAGCAAACCAACAGATAATATTCATCTCGCGCACAGTTATTGACTGAACTCCACGCTCTCAAAACAATCCGATAAATTAGCCCAGCGCCCCACCCCGCATTGACCTTGAAAGGCTATTGAAAGGTTGCAATGTTAAACTGCCTTAGCCGAAACATGCCCGCTTAAAAAGCCATCAAATAACATGGCTGGCTTTTAGACTCTGCGTGTTGCAGCCTGTCATGATCGGTAAAAAATGTTAAAAGACGATAGATAGCGCAAGGTTAATGCTTGCACTGCCCCGGCCTTAACGTACAATTGCTAACCCTTGAAACTACCAGACATATAGAGCATAAGGAACACTAAAACCATGGGGATTCTCAGCATACTGCTCTGGACTCCGGCCGCCGGGGTCTTTCTGCTGGCTTTAACTCCAGGCCGGAACACTCAATTAATCCGTTACACCGCACATCTGTTTGCCGCTATCGCCTTTTTCCTGGTCTGCTGGCTGTTAAGCATTTATAACGCGCACGATGCGGAATTGCAGTTTAATGAATATTTCCCGCTTAATCCTAAATTGGGCAGCGCTTATGCGTTGGGCGTAGACGGCTTGTCGATGCCGATGCTGGTGTTGGCGACCTTGCTGACGTCGATAGCGTTGCTGGCCTCATTCACCGTGTCCACCAGCGTCAAGGGTTACCATATCTGCATACTGTTGCTCGAATTCGGCATGCTGGGCGTGTTTCTGGCGCAGGATTGGGCCTTGTTCTATATCTTCTGGGAAGTGACTTTAATCCCGCTGTTCTTCCTGATTGACCGCTGGGGCGGCAAGCGGCGGCATACGGCCAGCCTTAACTTTGTTCTGTACACGATGGGCGGCTCGATTTTCATGCTGATCAGCCTGTTGGCGGTCAGCCAGTACGATCTTCAGCACGGCGGCTCTTTGATGTCCTCAATGCATCAGGCGGCGCAGGACATGCCCAGGATTGAGCAGGTTTTGGTGCTGCTGGGTTTCGTGATCGGTTTCGGCGTCAAGATGCCGATTTTCCCTCTGCACGGCTGGCTGCCGCTGGCGCATGTCGAAGCGCCCAGTCCGGTCAGTATTTTGCTGTCCGGTATTTTGCTGAAAATGGGCGCTTACGGATTGATCCGGGCGGTGGTGATGCTGCCCGAGGCCGCAAAACTGTTGCAGCCCTTCCTTATTTTCCTGGGCTTGTTCGGCATGTTGTACGGCGGTCTCTTAGCCTGGAGGCAAAGCGACCTTAAAGCCATGGTCGCCTATTCTTCGATCAGCCACATGGGCATGGTGTTGTTGGGCATTGCGACCTTGAACCAAATCGGCATTACCGGCGCGGTACTGCAAATGTCCGCTCACGGCCTGATTGCCGGAGCGCTGTTTCTGCTGGTCGGCCTGCTGTATGAGCGCACCCATACCCGCAATATTCAGGATTACAGCTCGCTGATTCAGGTGATGCCGCGCTTTGCGCTGTTCATGACCTTGACTTTATTGGCGGCGATGGGCCTGCCGGGTTCAATCGGCTTTATTGCCGAACTGCATACGCTGATCGGCGGATTTAGTTCATCGACCGGCGTCGGCTTAGGGCTGGGCGTAATGATATTTTTCAGCGTCAGCATTTTAGTCGGAGCCGCCTACGCGATACGCACCATCAGCCTGTTGTTTACCGGACCGGTAAAACCGCAGATGCAACAGATCGAGGACCTGAGGGCGCCGGAGTTACTGGCCGCCGGAATACTGGCCGGCAGCGCCGTATTGTTCGGCCTGATGCCTTCGCCGCTGCTTGATTTGTCCGCCGCGACCATCGGCCAGATGAACGCGGTCATCAGTCAACGGATTTTGCAGTGATGGAGAGCAAATACAACAGATTGCACCGATCCGTTTATAAATCCGCATGCTAAATTTTAAATAAAACCCCAAATAACACGATGCAAAAGCCACACCATTTACGTGAGCAAATAATCACTGCGCTAAACCATCTGGATCACGTCTTGCCTGGACAGGCGCCGATACTCGATTTCGTGCATCACAACACTTTGCATGGTTTCCAGCATCTGCCGTTTGACCAGGCGCTGGCGGAATTCGAAGCCCTGACCGGTATTTGCGGCTATCTTCCCGAAGCGCAAAACCGCGATTTCTACCGTCAGGGGCGCATAAACGATTCCGACTTGTCCGCCGCATTTGCACAGTACCCGCACTTGCAGGCAGAACACATCGTTTGCTCGTTAAAAGACAAAGCCATCACCCGGCAGGCTATTTACCGCATTGCGCTGTTATTCGATTTGTCGGCGGTCAGCGTCAGCCAGTTGAACTGGCAAATAGAGGAATTGGCCGCGTTGGACGCGGTGCAGGCCGATGTGCCGGAGCCGGTTCGGCAGCGCTTGCTTGCGACCGACCGCAAGGTGATCCGGCGCTTATGGGAAAGCATTTTAACCAAGCTCGGCTTGGAGCAGGCGGCTTTACACCCGGAAAACATGCTGGATTTGTCGGTGGAACAGGCCGAAGACTGGCTGGAGCAAAATAACCGAAATAGCGAATCCGCCGAGCCTGCTCCCGACAGATTTTCGGCATACACACCATCCCTGGCGATAACACATCAGCAAATGCAGCAACGGGCAAGAGCGGCATTGGATAAACTGCTCGAAGAGGAAATAGGCGGCAATATCAGCTTGCGCAGTTTCATTCTGGCATTGACCGGCACCGACATCCTCGATTCGATCAGGCCGCAACTGATACGCTTTTGCGCTTCCGGCCTGGATGAAGGCCTGGCGGCATGGCAGTTGCCCGAACGCAGCCGGCTGGGTCTTTACGACGCCTGGCGCGCAACGGCAAAGTATGACGCCAACCCCTTTTTGCACGAGCTGCCGGACTGGCAGCAAATTATCGCCGAACTGCCCGAAGATCCAGTCGATACCATCATCCTGCAACTCGAGCACCTGGAAATACCGCAAACGCAATGGGAAGGCTATCTTCGCAGGCTGGCGCTTGAAATACCCGGCTGGTCGGGGCTGGTCAACTGGCGGCAGCATCACCCCCATTACCATGCCGCCAATGACGCCAAGCCGACGCTGGCCGATTATCTGGCTATCCGCCTGACTCTGGATCGGCTGTGGCTGAACCAGGTTTGCCGCGACACCTGGAAAATCGAGGCCAAGCTCAGCTCAATTCACGGCTATTTCCGTAAAAACCTGTCTGAATTCATGGTGCGCAGCCGACTGTACCAGGGCGACTTGCCGGAATATCTGGCTCACCGGGCGGAATCGCTGACTTTGCACGCCGGTTCCGAACGTTATGACCGCAGCGACTGGCAACAGCTTGCCGATTTGATTTGTACCTGGCAGTGCAGCCCGATCGCGGACAAACAGCCCACTCATTCCGCGCATAACAGCGGCTGGCGCTTGTTCCGCTTGTGCCAGCATCTGGGGCTTAACGCCGCCGACCTGAAACAGCTGGCTACCGAAGATCTGCAAGCGATGTTGACCGTGCTGGATGAGTTCACGCCGACCGAGCGCGGCAAAGTCTGGCTGATCGCTTACGAGCATCATTATCGGGAGGATTTTTTCCAGGCGGTGCGCGCCAATCATCACCGTGGCCGCTGGGCCGAGCGGGGAGATCGTCCCGACTCGCAAATCATCTTCTGCATGGACGACCGAGAAGAAAGCATTCGCCGCCATCTTGAAGAGCTCAATCCCGCTATTGAGACCTTGGGCGCTGCCGGATTTTTCGGCGTTGCAATGAATTACAAGGGCCTCGACGACAGCAAGGTAACGCCGCTGTGCCCGGTGGTGGTGACGCCCGCGCATGAAGTTCAGGAAGTCCCCCAACCGGGTAGCGAATCCGTATTGCTCAAGCATAACCGTGGCCGTAAGTTGAACCAATGGTTTGCCAATCTGGTGCATCAGAGTTTGCGCCGTAACCTGTTGTCGTCGCATCCGGTTATCGACGCGATTGCGCCGGTTACTTTAGCCGGATTATTGGCCAAATCGCTGCTGCCCAAACCCCAGCAAAGCCTGGTTTCCGGCATAGCTAAGCGGGTATCGCCGGAGGTTAAGACAGAGCTGCTGTTTACTTCTACCGATGAAACAACGGTTGCTGCGCCGGAGCGTCCCAAACTGGGTTTTACCGATAGCGAACAGGCCGACCGGGTTGCGAGCTTTTTGCGCAATACCGGCCTGACCTACGGATTCTCGGAACTGGTCGTGCTGATGGGGCACGGCTCGATCAGCCAGAATAACCCGCACTTGGCGGCTTACGATTGCGGCGCTTGCAGCGGTCGGCACGGCGGGCCGAATGCCAGGGTGTTTGCGGCGATGGCTAATCGTCCTGAAATACGCGAGCTGTTGGCGGAACGCGACATCGCTATTCCGTCCGATACCTGGTTTATCGGCGCCGAACACAACACCTGCAATGAAGAAATCAACTGGTACGACCTCGATCAGCTTCCAGCCGAACGACTGGCCGGGTTAAGCAAGCTACGGCAGGAATTACGGCACGCCCAGCAGATGTCGGCGCACGAACGTTGCCGCAGGCTGGCGTCGGCCCCCCGTAACCCGACACCCGACCAGGCCTTGACGCATATAGAAGCGCGCGCGGCCGATTTTTCCCAAGCGCGGCCTGAACTTGGCCATGCGACTAACGCTTCGGCGGTCGTCGGTCGCCGTTCTTTAACGCAAGGCGCTTTCTTTGATCGCCGGGTATTTCTGATTTCCTACGATCCGACTCAAGACCCTGACGGTAAAGTGCTGGAAGGTATTTTGCTGGCAGTGGCCCCGGTTGGTGCGGGTATTAATCTGGAATATTATTTTTCCACCGTTAATAACGAACGTTTCGGCTGCGGCACCAAAGTGCCGCACAATGTGACCGGCCTGTTCGGCGTCATGGAAGGCGCGTCCAGCGATTTACGCACCGGCCTGCCTAGGCAGATGGTGGAAATTCACGAACCGATGCGCCTGCAAATCCTGGTCGAAGCCAAAACGTCGGTGCTGGAACAAATTTATCAGCGCCAGGAATCCATACGGGAACTGGTCGGCGGCGGCTGGATGCATCTGAGCGCCAAAGACCCGGATAGCGGCAAGATTTATCTGTTCCAAACGGGTACGGGATTCGTGCAGTGGCAAGCCGAGGCGAAAGATCTGCCGATTCGCGATAACTCAACGGAGTGCTACCGGGGTCAAACGCTACCGGTAGCGCCTGTATTGATCAGACAGCCTGAACGGTTTGGAGCAGCGTAATGGATGCCTTAGTCATTTTAATTCCCTTATTGCCGTTGGCCGCCGCTGCCGTTATCGGCATAGGTCATCTGTTCGGCGTAATCCGCGGTGAAGACGGCGAAAGCACGACAGCCGATATTGCAAGCTGGGCGATCATCATGTCCACTCTGTTGGCCTTGACCTTGCTGGGCGCCGATTTACTGGGCAAAAATACCGGCTCATTCCTTGTCGGGCAATGGCTCAGCAGCGATACGCTGAAAATCGAGGTCAACTTTATCACCAGCGGTTTAAACGTCCGTTTAGCCGCTCTGTTTTCAGTGCTGTTAGCCATCGTCGCCTGTTTTTCAATCAATTACATGCACCGGGAAGCGGGTTTTCACCGGTTCTTTTTCATCCTGAGTCTGTTCGCTTCGGCCATACTGCTGCTGGTGTTATCGGGCAATGCCGTCGGCACTTTCATCGGCTGGGAAGTTGCGGGCTTATGCTCCTACTTGTTGATAGCCTACGCTTACGATCGCCCGGTTGCCGCCGCCAATGCGACGCGCGTCTTTGTTACCAACCGTATCGGCGACATCGGTTTTATTCTGGGCTTGAGCTTAAGCTACGCCTGGACCGGCAGCGTCGACTGGAGCGCTCTCAATGATGCAATCGCTCAGCTGCCTCCGGGTGACGCCGCGGCGATTGCGCTGTGTTTTGCGGTCGCCGCCTTTGCCAAATCGGCGCAGCTGCCTTTCTCTCCCTGGCTGGCGAGGTCAATGGAAGGCCCCACTCCGTCGAGTGCGGTATTTTACGGTGCGGTCATGGTGCATGCCGGCGTTTATCTGGTCATTTTGCTGAGGCCGGTTTTCGAACTTGCGCCGCTGGCTATGGGGGTGGTCGCTGTAGTCGGCCTGAGCACGGCTGTTTATAGTTTTGTGGTTGGACTGACCCAGACCGATGTTAAAAGCTCGTTGATTTTTGCGGCATCCGGCCAATTGGGCTTGATGTTCCTTGAATGCGGTTTGGGATTTTGGCAACTGGCCGGCTGGCATCTTTGCGCTCATGCGGTGGTTCGGGGCTATCAGTTCCTGGCAGCGCCTTCGCTGATGCACCATGTGCATGGCCTATGCGAAGAAACGCCTCCGCGCAACGTCCGCACTTGGCTTTATGTCGCCTCATTACAGCGTTTCTGGCTGGATCAGATTACCGACTGGGCGCTGGTCAAACCGATACGCAGTCTGGCGCACGATCTGAGCTATTTCGACGATCATATCGTTGACCGGGTCATGGGCGGAGCCGGGCCTGCGATCCGGTCAATATCGTCGCTGGCGCAACTGGAAGAACGGATGATCGGCGCGCAACTGGATAACGATTCCGATAAATTCGCCAACGGCAGCGGCCTGGCCGGAAAACTGACCGAATTGACGGCGGCCTTCGTACACTGGTTCGAAGAACATTTTGTGCTGCGCGGCGCCGGCAGAGGCGCGATTGATTACGGCCGCCGGCTTGGACATATCGCCAATACGTTTGAACAATCAGTACTCAGACCCCGCTATCTGGTGTTGTTTGTCTGTATAACATTGCTGGTTGCATTTTGAGGCTCTGATGAATATTACAACAGTTACCCATTGGCCGGAATCGGCGGCTTTCCCGCTGCTCACGACGCTGACGCTGGTTCCGCTGGCGGCCATGATCGCCGTTTTGTTTTCACGCTCATCGACAGTTGCACTGCGTTTCGGATTTTCCGGGGCGCTGTTGACGGTATCGCTCAGCTTCTATCTGCTGGCTGTGTTCGATTCCGCCAGTCCCGGCATTCATCTGGTTGAACAGGCCCATTTTGCCGGTCTCAGTTACCGTGTCGGTGTTGACGGGACGAATATTTTATTTATTCCGCTGACCGCCGTTTTGACCTTGCTGGCGTTAATTTATACCCTGATTACCCGGCATGCGGCCGACCGGCTGTTTATCGCCTGCCTGTTAGGCTATGAAGGCGTATTGATCGGCGCTTTTGTCGCATTGAATGTGCTGCAATTCTGGTTTTGGTGCGTACTGGAATTGGTTCCTGTGGTGCTGTTGACGATTCATGCCGGAACCGGGCAAAACCGGCGCTGGGTGGCCGTGCAATTGCTGCAATACTGGGGCAGCGGTTTGCTGATGTCGCTGACCGGTTTTATGTTGCTGGCTTTCGGCTTAATCGATGCCTCGCATCCCTTGACTTTCGATTGGCTGACGATAAAGGAAAACAACGCTTATTTACACGATGAGGTCTTGATTTTTATATTGCTGTTTTTCGGCTTTGCGATCCGCATGCCGCTGTTTCCGTTTCACGGCTGGTTGCCGGTGCTGGCCGAGCAAGGTACGGTCGCCAGCGCGGTCATTTTCCTGGTGGGTTTGAAACTGGGTATTTATGCGGCCATCCGTTTCATTTTGCCGATGGTGCCCGGCGTTGCCGAACAATGGGCCGGATTTGTGGTGACGCTGGGGCTGATCAGCATTTTTTACGGCGCGTTGCTGGCGCTGATGCAGATTAATATCCGCCGCTTGCTGGCTTTTGCGGTTATCAGCCAAACGGGCATGCTGATCATTGGCGCATTCTGTTTTAACGCAAACGGCCTGGAAGGCAGTCTGTTGCTGTCGGTCGCATACGGTCTGGCGATGGCGGGCATGCTGTTCAGCGTCGGCCTGATTTACGAGCGCACCCGCACCGCGTTTCTACCGCGCTTGGGTGGGCTGTTCGACACCAACGCAACGCTGGCCGTGCTGTTCATGATTTCCGCGTTGAGCACGATGGTCATGCCCGGTACGCCGGGATTTGATGCGGCGCATTTGCTTGTCGAAGGGATTATTGAGGAAGACGGCTGGCTGCTCGCCATCGCTATTTTGGTCGGCAACGTGATGTCCGCAGCTTTCCTGCTATGGGCTTTCCAGCGGATGTTTATGGCGAATCCTAAACGCGCCGAACAGCCCTACAGCTGTTCGCACCATCCGGTCTGGAAAGAGCGCTTAATTACCGCGGTCATTTGCCTGCTGCTG
Source organism: Methylobacter sp. Wu8 (assembly GCF_036440755.1). Classification (NCBI taxonomy): domain Bacteria; kingdom Pseudomonadati; phylum Pseudomonadota; class Gammaproteobacteria; order Methylococcales; family Methylococcaceae; genus Methylobacter; species Methylobacter sp. Wu8. Next base: position 19,531 of record NZ_JAZGVT010000057.1, read on the forward strand.
ATCGGGACCGGTTTTTACACGACGCCGTGGCTGAATTTTATAGACCAGGACGCCGCCGCTATCGAGAAGCAATATCCGGTACACGGCGATCAATCCACCGACGATACCAAGGACGGCCAACATGAGTAATGCCGGTTTTCCCGTTTTAAGCCTGATTATTTTTCTGCCTTTGTTCGGTGCGCTTGCCGCCGTAGTCGTCCGCAATATCCGGCTGGCCAAAAACATTGCGCTGTTGTTTGCTGCGCTGGAACTAACCGCGACGCTGGCGGTGGTGGCGTTGTTTAACGCCGGCCTTGGCAATGACTTCCAGCTGGTCGAACACCATGCCTGGATACCCAGCCTGAATATTGAATACCTGATTGGCGTGGACGGTATTTCAGTGTTGTTCTTGCCGATGTCCGCGTTGCTGACATTAATGGCGATCATCGCCTCATGGAACTCGGTGCAGCACCTGACCCGTTTTCATTTTGCCTTGTTGCTGGCATTGGAAGGCGTCACCATCGGCGTGTTTTTGGCGCTGGATATGGCGCTGTTCTATTTGTTCTGGGAACTGACCCTGCCGCCGATTTTCTTCCTGATCGGCTTATGGGGCATCGGTTCGGAACGGCGCAACGCGGCGATGAAATACACCCTGTTTATGCTGTTTGGCGGCGTGCCGTTGTTGTTTGCGATTATCATACTGGCGGTCAACCACGCCACCGTAGTCGGCGGCAATATTCCTCAAAATCTGGCGTTCAGCCTGCCGGTATTATTGGCAACGCCATTGCCGGATAACTTGCAGGCCTTGGTGTTCTTGCTATTACTGCTCGGTTTTGCGGTTAAAGCGCCGTTGGCGCCGTTTCATACCTGGCTGCCGACCGTCGCAATGGAAGGCCCGACCCAAATGACCGCCTTGCTGGCCGGCCTGAAACTCGGCGCTTTCGGCATCATCCGTTTTGCAATGCCGCTGGCGCCTTCCGCCGCCGTTCAATACAGCTGGGTGCTGGGCATATTCGGCGCGGTCACGCTGGTTTACAGCGCGCTGATTGCACTGCAACAAACCAACTTGCGCCGCCTGCTGGCATACGCCGGCGTCAGCCATGTCGGCTTGGTCATCGTCGGCGTCGCGTCGTTGAACATGCAGGGCATCCAGGGAGCGATTTTTCAACTGCTGAACTTCACGATGATTGCCGGTTCCCTGATGCTGGTGGCCGGTTTTATCCAGCATCGCCTGGGCAGTACCGAGGCTATTCATCTGGGCGGCCTGGCTAAATCGATGCCGCGCCTGACCTGCTTTTATTTTCTATTTATGCTGGCCAGCATAGGGCTGCCCGGAACCTCCGGTTTTCCGGCCGAATTATTGCTGATAATCAGCACCATGCTGGCGCACCCCAGCATCAGCATCGCCGCCCTGATCGGCGCGGTACTCAGTGCTGCTTATATGTTGTCCTTTACGCGCCGCGCCTTCTTCGGCCCAATCACTCAAGCCGGCGTCAGACAGGTTCAGGATTTACGGCCACGCGAATTGACGCTGTTGTGCGTGTCGGCGTTGTTGATATTGGGATTCGGTTTTTTCCCGAATACTGTGCTGAAAACCAATCGCGTCGCGGCGGAGGCCTGGTTAAGCCGGATAATGGATCAGCCGGTGTTGGCAAGCGAGGCGGGGCGGGATTAAAAGATGAACGGCACTGCGTGTTGACATTTGCAACACATTTGGCAGATACTTTTAACATAAAATTAGTTAATTGGCATCAAAGTCTATGAGAACAGAACACACACCCGCAGAAGTAAACATTCATTTGCGCGCGAAAGCACATGACAGATTGCTTATTGACCAAGCCGCCGAATTGCTCGGTTCAAACCGTTCGCAATTTATGATGGCCTCAGCGCTCAAGGAAGCCAAGAATGTGATCCTTGACCAAACCTCTATTTATGTAGACAACAAGACGTTCCAAAAAATATTGGATATGCTAGACACACCGGCAACGCAAGAGCAGATCGACGGCATGAACCGATTGCGTACAATCAATTCCCCTTGGTCGGATGAGTGAAAATAAGAAAGTTTGCTCGCCTGTTCATTTAACCGTACAGCATGAGACAGAGGACTTTCATTCGGGCGAGGAAACGCTGGATACTTGGTTGCGTAAGCGCGCATTGGCCAATATGGAAGCATCGGCAAGTAGAACCTATGTTATTTGTCCGTCCGGTTCGCATAAGGTTATTGGGTACTACGCTATTTGCATGGGACAGATTTTTAGCCAAGAAGCTGTTGGTTCCATGCGTCGGAATATGCCCCGCCAGATTCCGGCGGTAATTCTTGGGCGATTGGCTATTGATAAAAAATGGCAAGACCAAGGATTAGGCAAAGCCTTGCTTCAAGATGCAGTGCAAAGATCGGCTCGCGCTGCTAAAGAAGTATCCGCCCGTCTTTTGATTGCACATGCCATTTCTCCAGAAGCGGAAGTCTTCTATTTGCATTACGGTTTTACCCGCCTTCCAACCGAAACGCCAACCTACGCCCTAGACCTTATCAAGTTTGCCAAGCTTCAAGAATAATCTCCGTCAGTTTGGATGGGCTGATCCAAGAAAGGGAATATGGGGTCTTGAATTAGCTTGTTTCACGGTCTCTTGGAATTACGCAACTTCACGCGCCGCCTCTTCAATAACGCTATCAGGTACGCCAAGCTTTTTTAGTGCCGCAATTAACTTGGCTTCCTTGCTCAAGGCAAACTGCGCTTCGTCTCGGCGCAAACCCTCGCTAATGTACGACTTTAATAATGGCTGATAGCCGGAAAAGCCTTTGCAGGGCGCAATAATCTTCATGGATTCCACCACATCGACCGGAATACGCAAAGTGATCGAGGTCATGGGACGGTCTTTAGTTAAGCGGTTTTTAACTGTGTCAGAAATCATAATCATTGCGCTCCGTTAGCGTGGCCTTGCGGGCCGAAATAAGCCGGATAAACTCACCTTCAACCTCAATATGCACAACAAACAGCAACCGGCCTTTTTCATCGTAGCCGATAACCGCATCCCGCGATTCATGGTTGCGGCCTGCATCAACCAGTTTTAAAAACGGGTCGAAAGAAATCCCACCATGTTTGATTGGGTTTGCCGCAGCTTTGCGGGCATTCCAAACAAAGCTGACGCCGTTTTTTTCGTAGTGAATATCCATGTAAACAAGATCAATATAATGTATTGGCTTTGTAAATACAAATAATGAGTTACTTGCTTGATTTATCGAATTACGGGGGTGTTGTGATCAACCAAGTCCAGACATCGCTTTTCGTTGTTTGACGTTTTGGTAATCCGTGATGAGCCGGAGTGGGCAAGTTCGGAAAGCATGGCTCTCATGAAGTTTGGAAATGTCAGGCATAAAAAGCATGCCTGACCTACAGGACCCGCTCTTCTTGTTATGGCTCGGTAAATGCCGGTCGCGGTCATAGGGTAGCGGTTCATGTTTCGGCATGACGTCGTTAGGCCAGTCTTTGGCCCAACGACGCCGATCTTCTTCATCGGCATAGTAGCGTAGATAAAGCTCGTTATCCTGCTCACTGCCGCTGCCCACCAAATCGATGTGACAAGCCGAGTCCTCGTTGACCGGCATGTCTGGAGTTTCCTCCCGCAACACCTCATGCCACAATTCCTCATACAGCTCCCGGTCGCTGAGATGGTCGGTGCAGTATAGAAACGTCCGCAGCATCGCCAAGCCGCGTATTACTTCCCACAGCTTGGCGCTCAGTTGCGAATCATCCAATGCTTCCGGGGCAGGCAACTCCATCCCGCCCTGCACCAGCTGATCGAAAGACGTGGTCCATTCCGCTTCCTCGAAGGCTACCACGCGTTCCCAGAATTGTTCCTGCAACTCCGTGGACATCTATTCCGACTCGAAGAACGACAGATCGTCGCCCGCGAACTCTTTGGCCCGGCTTTGCAAATCCCGGATATGTCCCTGTCTTTTGAGATCTTCTTTGATGTTTGCGGGTTTCTTAGGCATTGCGGTATTCTCCAGAATTGTTGTCGGCATTGTCAGCTGCTTGTGTTGCGGTGGCCGCCTGATGCCCCGCTTGAAAGGGTACACGTAGCGTCCAACATGGCTAAGTCAAGATTTCGACTTCACAGCTTTCAAACCACCCCTCACGAACAACATTATCGCGAACTTTATTAGGATCACTGGTATATGCCACGATAGCCAGACTCTTCACAGCTCTGCTACAGGTCACATAAAAAAGTCGGCGGGTACGGTTTATACCGGTATCATCGCCATTGCGTTCATTTTCTATGTCCGCTTTTGTTTTATCCTTTACCCCAAACAGCTTGTCATAGCTAAACGTAAAACCCCGCGCTTCGACATCATCCATAACAACTAACACCCGAGGAAATTCTAAACCTTTGACACCTTGGTGAGTGTCAAAAGGAGCCTGTCCGTTGACATAATCAACGTATGGCTTGATTTGGGCAAAAGGCGTTAGTAAAAACTTGTCCCAGGCATCTAGTATCGGGTTGGTATCTTTTTCATTACTGCTCTGTTCAGCGTTCTTCTGCTCAACTTCATTTCGAAAAGCAATGGGACGTAAGCTTTCGGGAATCTCAAACAACCCGGTATGACTAACACAGCGCAAAATATCCAAAAAATGCGGTTCGTCATTATTCGACCAAAGCGCGATTAATTGTTCGACAGCTTCGCGGGCTTTTTTCAATTGACTTAGTTGATCTTCACCCAATTCTTTGAGGGTTGCTTTACTCAGCAAGGGTGAAGAATTGCGAACAATAGCTGCGACGGCAAATTCATCGCCGTTTTGTTTGGCCTTGACAAGAGGCAGCACCTGTTGAGAAAAAAGACGTAACCCAGGAAGAGAACCATCCAGTAATGCTGTCTTTAGCCTGTCGATTTGATAGAGCGGCTCAAACATCTCCAAAAATCCCATACGCAACGCAGCCATATGATGCTCAAGTATCAATGTTTTAACATCATCGACGCTATTCCAAAGTGGATCGCCAGTAATAGCCGTCATACGTTGTTTGATTTCACGCTCGGCTGCCAATTTGTCTGCTGTATCGCTAGGTAAGATAAACAGGCGAACAAAACCTTCTTCTTTATCTGTCCTGGGACTTTGTTCTTGGGCATCGACTGCCGAGCGAATTTTGTTAATCAGTTTGACAATCCTCCGCGGACACCGATGGTTCATCTTCTTTACCGGCGTAGCCCATTCAGGAGGTAAGTTTTTGCCCAAATCTCTTTTTCCATCCGCATAAATCCGCTGCATGGTATCGCCGAATAAGCCTAGACAAAAGCGCTCGCTTTGTTGATGCTGAACTTTTAAGAAAGCCTCCATAAGGTGTTTGTTGGTATCCTGACTTTCATCAATGAGCAAAATTGGGAATTTGTTGATCAGTATCGTTTGCATGAGCGGTTTGTTGGTAAGAAAGTCAGCACCAATCTTGATAACCTCGGAATGGTTTAATGAATCCCGCCCACGATTGTCCCCGTTTGGGTTGTAAGTAAATTGTTTAATGTTATCCAAATCAATAAGTCGTTTCTGTTTGATTTCGATACTCTTTGCACGATCCAAATTTGCTTGCCTAGCTCTTCCCTTACGCTGTTTCTCCTCCAAGTCAGCGATTTCATTCGGTAGCGTTATCCTCAACCACTGTTTAATGTCAATGTTAAAGCCGCCAATCAACGACCAGACAAAACTGTGAATGGTTGAAACCTCGACTAAGGGATCAAAGTCAAGACGATGATTGATCTCATCACAAGCAGCATTGGTATAAGTAATGACACCAACCCGTTGTCCCTGCAAACGCAGTCGTTCCCCACTGTCCTTACGCAACCGCTTTAACGCTTTCACCAGAGAGCCTGTTTTTCCTGACCCAGCACCCGCGAACAAAAAAAAGCTGATTGGCTTATCCAAACTAAGGTAAGCATTAATTTTATCATCTACGTGATTATCGACATTGTTGTCATCGACAAGCTGTAAGCTTTCCATCACACCTTTCCTTCTGCGGTAATGGGTGGTAGCTCACTAGCATCTAAAGCTTCTTGCTGTTTTCGTTGCAACTGTTCCTGCAACCAGGATAATCCCTCGCGAATGTAAGTTGGTGTTTTAAGTTTCTCAGGCTCTTCTGAGTAGAGTAGTTCGAGGGCAAATTCAGCTTTTTTGCCTTTCTTAAGAATTTTAAACATCTCCTCACCCAAAGCTTCTGGTGTCTTGTGTTCGGTTATAGCATCCCTAAATTTTTTTATCAGACCATTACCCTTTAACTCTCTAAAAATCGTTATATTTTCAAAAACCAAAGCGTCTTCAAACGTATTCGAGAGAGACTCTACGGGGGGACCACTGTCTTGCAACAGTTTAACGGGAACTGGGATCTGGTAAGCAACACGAACTGAAAAGAACTGATCATATTTTTTAACTTTTTCAGTCGAGGAATCTAGCAATTCATCAATCAATTCTTTTTCGGGCAACCAAGTTTTTAATGTGGAGTTCCCCGTAATTTGTTTTTCACCTTTTATAGGCTGAACAGATGAGTGACTCCCTGTTGGCTCTGCTGAATCAAGATCAGTAATAACCAGTGAAATCAAGCCAAGATGCTCGATCAGTGGGCGCAAACAATGCGCATGGCTACCACCAATCTCCAACAAGGTGATATAGCACTGGTTCAAAACGGGAAAACAATTGCGGATAAAGTGTGGCACCAGCATACGTTCAGCCGGGCCTTCAACCAAAATAGCCGCATCGGCAAAGAACAAGTCACAATGTGTTGCCTTTAAATAGCGAGTGACAAATTTTTCGGTTTCATCCTTTCCCCCAAAAACCTCAGACAGATTGACGACCGTCGATGTAGGAACCGTGGCCGAATCGACTGCTGGCAATCGACGAAAATAACGTAGACATGAAAACTCGCACTCATGCGCAATATGGCTGGAATGGGTACTAACAACTAACTGCGTTGTTAAACTGTTGTTCTCACCCAAATCATCATGCTTACGCAAGATGCCGTAGGCCTTGTTAATGAAAACCTGTTGGACTTGCACATGCAGATGTGCCTCTGGCTCTTCCACGAGAACCAAATGCAATCGCGGCGGAAAAAAACTTTCGCTAGTTTTTTTCGCCGCTTTGCCAACTTGCATCCACTTATCACGAACGCTCATCAATTCGAAAACCATGAAGATCAAATTTTGATAACCAAGGCCGTTGTATTGCTCTGGCAAACGCAAAGAGCCAGAATCCATCACTTCATATTGAACCGCTGCATTGTGGCTCAAGCCATCCGTCGGTCTAATTTTGGTCGAAATGCTTAATTTCGGCTCCATGAACCCCGGATAATTCAAGTTTTCAAGCTCATTGAAAGCATTTGAAAAGCCGTCTTTTAGTTTTTCATTGAACACATTTTGTGCGGCCTCAATAGCTTGTAAAGCATCTAAATCTTCAGGCCCTGGAAATTTTGATGAATCGAGATGTGTGTCGTAATAGGAACAAAGTTGTTCTGATAATTTTCGTTTTTGAGAGTGTGTGTGGCTGTCCTTTCCATCGCTGTCAGCTCGCCCTTGTTTGGAGTTCGCATCCTCAAAACCACGCTGTGCATTGATTTTGTCAATGCGAATAAGCCCCTTAAATGGATCACCCTCTATTGGCTCACTTCCATGAGGCATGCGCTGAGGTTGTGCCACACTATTTTCAGGAGGGTTGCACTCTTTTGGATTCAATGAATAGGCGCGTACTTCAAAATGGCTTCGCAGTTGACGCTCCAGGAAATCATGCATCGTTCTAGGCCATAATGCTACGGTATATTCCCCACCACCTTCTGTTTTCTGCTTAACAGCCTCGGCTTTTGTAGCTTTGGCCGCTTTGATGGACAAAAGATAGTCTTTGTACAAGTCGTCGATTTTTTTCGGCTCTAATCGCAGGCGAACGCCAAGGAGCCCGCCTTCCCAATCCAAGGTTGGTAGTAGGTTTTGGACGAAATGTATTTCGTTGTTCGCCACTTGTAGCCAAACATCCATGGATGGCAGTACTTGCTCCCATTCAGTCAGGCTGGGACTTTGCGATTCGGTATGCCCTTCCCAGTCAGCCCCAATGTTATCGATAGCTGCCCAGTTTGACAGAGTAAAGTCATTGGTTGTGAAATAGCTTTGATTGACCAGAAAATGCCCAAGAGCAACCATAGCGGAGGTCTTGCCGCTGTTGTTGGCGCCCACGAACAGCGTTTTATTTTCGGTGAAGTCGATTCGAATCGACTTAAGCTTACGAAAATTTTGTATTTCTACAAATTTAATATGCATTGTGTCTCCACTTTTTTATCGACAGCCCGAAGAGTTTATAAGTGTTTTTAGCCACCCATTTTACATGATAGTAACAAAACAACCTGGATAACTAATATTAAGCGCGACCTATTTTTGTGGAGCGAGCGGTTTTAGATAATAGGGAGACAGACCACGGTTGTTTTAGGGGCAGTCCTTTAGCCTGCGCCCGACGGTTAGCTTAAGGTACCAACAGCAACCATGCCAAAAACAACATTTGACGCATTACGTTAAGCGTAATATTATCGGCTCATGATTAAATCGTTTCGTTGCAAAGACACCCAAACCTTATTTGCTGGCCAATCGCCCAAACGATTCCGTGCATTTCAAAATGTGGCGGAACGTAAACTGGTGCAATTGCATAGCGCAGCGACTTTGGCGTTTTTGCAAAGTCCGCCCGGCAATCGGTTTGAAGCATTGAAAGGCGACCGTGCGGGACAATACAGCATTCGCATCAACGACCAATGGCGCGTCTGTTTCTGCTGGGCGGACGGCGATGCTTTTGATGTTGAGATTGTCGATTACCATTGAGGAGAAAAACATGATAAAGAACGGTATGCGGCCCATTCACCCTGGCGAAATCTTGCGAGAAGACTACCTGCTTCCGCTAGGTCTGAGCGTAAACGCATTGGCGAATGCCCTGCACGTTCCTGCTACTCGCCTGCACGAAATTATCAAAGAACGCCGTTCCATTACGCCTGATACTGCACTGCGCTTGGCGCGTTATTTCGGCGGCGATGCTCAATCCTGGTTGAGTTTGCAAACCGCTTACGATTTGCGTGTGGCTGAGCAACAAGCTTTGGCCGCAATTGAGCGGGAGGTTTTGCCGCGGGAGGCGGCTTAAGCTTTTCTGAAGTGTTCGCACATCAAAATTCGGTTTTTTAAATCTCCTCACCCTAACCCTCTCCAGCAGGAGAGGGGACGAAGGTGCCAAATTTTGATGTGCGATAAGTGCATTTACGAATCATCGACCTGATCGGCCAACGAGGTCAATTTCTTAACTAGCTCTGACAATTGCTGTTGGCTTTCCGCGCGCACCGTGGCATGCGCCACTTTCCGCCCTTTGCGCGGCGCTTTATCGTAAAGATGCAAATGCGCATGGGGAATTGCCAACAGTTCTTCAGTCTTAGGCAGTCCGCCGATAAAGTTGACCATGGCCGCGTTGCCTACCGGCGCTGTTGAGCCTAACGGCAGATCCAGGATCGCCCGCAGGTGATTTTCAAACTGGCTGGTTTCCGCGCCTTCGATCGTCCAGTGGCCGGAGTTATGCACCCGTGGCGCAAACTCGTTGGCAACCAGATGGCCGTCCATTTCAAACAGTTCCAAGGCCAGTACACCGACATAATCCAGCTCCTCCAACAAGCGGGAGACATAGCTTTCCGCCTGTTGTTGCATCGGATCGTCGGCACGGCATTCGGAAACGCGCAGTATGCCGCCGCGATGCAGGTTTTCCGATAACGGATAGAAGACAATCTCCCCTGAAACACTGCGCACGGCGATGATCGACACTTCGCGGTTAAACGGCACGAAGGCTTCAACAACAGCCGGTACGCCTTGCAACAGCTCCCAGGCCGATTTTAAATCGTCGGCCGATTTGAGCAGCGACTGGCCTTTGCCGTCGTAGCCCTGGGTGCGGCTTTTCAAAATGGCGGGATAGCAGAGGGTGGTCATCGCCTGTTCCAGGCTTTCAAGGCTGTCCACCGCCGCATAAGCCGGAGTGGGGATGTCGATGTCGTGGAAAAAGGTTTTTTCAAGCAAGCGGTCCTGGGCAATGGCCAGGGCTTTCGGGGCCGGATGCACTTGGGTGTGGGAGGCCAGAAACTCCGCGACTTCAGCCGGAACATTCTCGAATTCGTAAGTGACCACATCGGCGCGTTCCGCCAGCTGCGCCAATAATTTCGGATCGTTGTAATCGCCGATCAAGGGCTCGCCCAGCTTGTTGGCGCAGGCATCGGCGGAGGGATCGAGAAAAATAAATTCCAATCCTAATGGCGTACCCGCCAGCGCTATCATTCTGGCCAGCTGGCCTGCGCCCAATATGCCCACTCTCATAACGCATCCCCCGGTCTTGGATCGGAATGCGCAAGCACCGATTCGGTTTGCTCGCTTCTGAAATTGTTTAATGCGGGCTTATATTGAGCATGTTTGTTGCTGATGATCGCGGCAGCCAGCAAGGCCGCGTTGATCGCGCCCGCTTTGCCTATCGCCAGTGTGCCGACCGGAATGCCGGCGGGCATTTGCACGATGGACAACAGGGAATCCATGCCGTTCAGCGCCTTCGACTGCACCGGCACGCCCAGCACCGGCACGGCTGTCTTCGCGGCCGTCATGCCCGGCAGATGCGCGGCTCCGCCCGCTCCGGCGATAATCACTTCCAGGCCTTTGCCCTCGGCCGTTTCGGCATAATCGAACAGTTTATCCGGGGTGCGGTGCGCCGAGACCACTTCGACCTCGTGCGGAATGCCGAGCCGTTCCAGCGTTTCCGCTGCAAAGCGCATGGTTTCCCAGTCGGACGTCGAGCCCATGATGATGCCAACCAGTGCGGTCATGTGTTACTCCTTATTAAGCAGGTAATCATAAATGTCTAATAGTTATCACGAAGGGAAACGCCATTAAGTTAAGGATTTTTCCGTTCGCCCTAAGCCCTTCGGCTCACCACGAACGGCTTAACCTCGCCACAAACGGCTTAACTGAATGACATTGCCTACATACATCAGAAAAATCAAAGCCGCGTAGTATCGCATAAACTCCGGTATGTTCATCTTTATACACAAGTATTTTAAGAGTCGTCATTCCGGCATGGATTGCCGGAATCCAGGCCACAGGGATGTGAACGCTTGGTTTATCTAACACGCTCCTATTTTGCAAGAGTTATTGTTTGCTTCGGCATTGCCATCCATGACTTCTGGATCCCGGCAATCCCTGCCGGAACGACGCGGCTAATAAGCACTTATGTATAAGTTTTTACCTTGAATTTCTAACTTTCATCACTATCGAGCCCCGCCTGTTCGGTGATGCTTTTAGGAAAAGTCTTTTTGACTTTAACGCCCAGCTCGACAAAGCTGCTGGCCTGACGGATCAGGTTGCCGTTGCCCTGAGTCAATTTGTTCATCACGCCGTCATAAGTGCTGTTGACGGTGCTTAATTGCTTGCCCAGTTTATCCAGGTCGTCGACGAAGCCCCGGATCTTGTCGTAAACCAGCCCGGCCTTATCGGCGATAGCACGGGCATTTTCGTTTTGGCGTTCATAGCGCCAGATGTTTTCAATAGTGCGCAAAGTGGCTAATAATGTCGTCGGGGTGACCACGATGATTTTATGCTCGAAGGCGTCGGTAAACAGGCGCTCGTCGGCCTGGAATGCGGCGATGAAGGCCGATTCGATCGGCATGAACAGCAACACGAAATCCAGCGACCTGAGGCCTTTCAGGCCGGAATAATCCTTGTTGCTCAAGCCCTTGATGTGCTCCCGCACCGCGTCGGTATGTTGCTTTAAGGCCAGCACCCGCTCCTGGTCATCCTCGGTTGAGCAATAGCGCTCATAAGCCAGCAACGACACCTTGGAATCGATCACCACATCCTTGCCCTCGGGCAAACGGACGATTACATCGGGCTTGAACAACCGATTATCCTCGTCCCGGAATGCGCCCTGGGTTTCGTACTCGACGCCTTTGCGCAGCCCGGATTTTTCCAGCACTTTTTCCAGGATCATTTCGCCCCAGTTGCCCTGGGCTTTCTTGTCGCCTTTCAACGCGCGGGTCAGGTTCAGCGCTTCCTGGTTCATTTGCGCGGTATCGCGCCGCAACGAGACGATTTCCTCGCGCAGGGAAATGCGGTCCTTGTTCTCGTTGTCGTAAACCGTTTCGATGCGCTGCTTGAACTCGCCCAGCTGTTCCCGTAGCGGGGTGACGATATGATCGAGGCTGGTTCTATGGTGTTCGGTGAACTGCTTGCTGCGGTCGTCGAAAATTTTGCCTGCCAGGTTTTCAAACTGGGTGTTCAGGCGCAGTTCCGCATCCAGCAACAATTTTAATTTTTCCTCGGTATTTTTCGCCTGCTCGTCCATGCGGGCCTGCAACTGGGCATTCTCGGTTTTGGTTTCGATGAACAGCTGCTGCAATTGCTTGAATTCGGCTTCGCGGGTTTGGAACTGCTTTAGTTTTTCTTCGGCGACAGCGAGATCGGTCGAGAGTTGCCGGATCAGGGTTTTATCCTTGCCGCTCAACAAGCGCATGGTCAATGCGCCGAGCAACAGGCCTATTAACGTCAATACCAGCGGAGGAATATTATTGATAAAATTCATGGGCTAGCTCAAGCAAGTCATTTGATCAGCGATGCCCGTCATTTAATATCTTAAGAAATCCGCGCATAGCATTTGTGAAAACCTTCGGCTCAATTACTTCTTTACGCCGCTGCTCCCGCAGTTCCATGATTTGCTCAAATTCCAACACATCTCGACGGGCAATGACCCCCATAGACCAACCCTCGAAGATTCGCTTGTCTGTAGGCGTGATGTAAACAATTTGGCAATTACTGTGTCTTTGATCGTCCAAAATCTTCACATACGTGCGGAGCGTCGTTTGTTCAGGTCCTTCCAGAACCTGCATGAACATGCCGCCGCCGTGAACAAGAACGCCGGTGATGCCCAGGGCCGGATTATGCCGCCGCGACGACTCCATGATGTTCTGCACTTGCTCGTCGGATATTACGTCCCTGGACTGGCTAAAATAGAGGAGTCGAATCATGGGTAATGTACCGTTTTGCTGAAGGCGCGCTCGAGCAACAGAAAGTCCTGTCATAATTATCTAAACGTTGCTGCCGGCGAACGTCATCTCCGCTTAAGCTTGCAAGCGCCTGAAGACGGCTTCAGCAATATCCAGGGTTTTTTCCAGGTCTTCGTCGCTGTGCGCGGCCGAAACGAACCCGGCCTCAAACGCGGAAGGCGCCAAATAAACGCCCTCATCCAGCATCGCATGGAAAAAGCGTTTAAACAGGTCTTGGTCGCATTGCATGACTTGGGCGAAGCGGCTCACTTGCGTTTCAGTGCTGAAAAACAGCCCGAACATGCCGCCGACGCTGTTCGTGGTCATCGCGATACCGGCCTGAGCGGCGCGGGCTTTCAGGCCTGAAGTCAGTTTTTCGGTTTTTGCGGTCAACGCCTCGTAAAAGCCCGGCTGGTCAATCAATTCCAGTGTTTTCAAGCCGGCGGCCATTGCGACCGGATTGCCGGACAACGTGCCTGCCTGGTAAACAGGGCCGAGCGGCGCAAGATGTTCCATGATTTTTCGCAAGCCCCCGAAAGCCCCGACCGGCATGCCGCCGCCGATGATTTTGCCCAGCGTGGTTAAGTCGGGCTGTATATTATAGAGTCCCTGAGCACCGCTTAAGCCCACCCTGAACCCGGTCATCACTTCATCGAAAATCAATACGCTATTATATCGGTCGCATACCTCGCGCAAGCATTCCAGGAAACCGGGTTCAGGCGGGATGCAGTTCATGTTGCCTGCGACCGGCTCGACGATAATGCAGGCAATTTGCTCGCCCAGCTCGGCAAACAGTGCTTTGACAGCCTCGCTGTCGTTGTAAGTCAGGGTAATGGTGTTTTCGGCAACGGCAGCCGGTACGCCCGGAGAGCTGGGCACGCCGAATGTCAATGCGCCGGAACCGGCTTTGACCAATAACGCATCGGAATGGCCGTGATAACAACCTTCAAATTTAACGATTTTGTCGCGGCCGGTGTAGCCTCGGGCCAAGCGGATTGCGCTCATGGTCGCCTCGGTGCCGGAACTGACCATCCTGACCATATCGACCGACGGCACCAACTCGCAAACCCGTTGGGCCATCAGCGTTTCGATTTCGGTCGGCGCGCCGAAGCTCAGGCCTTTTTCCGCCGCCTGTTTGACCGCCTCGATAACGTCCGGGTGGGCATGCCCTAAAATCATCGGCCCCCAGGAACCGACATAATCGATATAGCGGTTGCCGACACTGTCGTAAATATAAGCGCCTTTGGCATGGTCGATAAAAACCGGTGTGCCGCCCACGCCGCTAAAAGAACGGACCGGCGAATTGACGCCGCCTGGAATTACAAGTTTTGCATCGGAAAATAAGGAGCTTGCTTCAGTCATGGTTGTTTTTTATCGCCAAGATGGTGTGTATACCGTAAGCCTGTAGGGAACGGTTGCGGACAAGGTTAAATTTAATGGCGTAAAGGATAGGATAACTTAGCGTTGATTGAAAGCTTATCGTTCCATATTCAACAATTCTATTGAAAATTAACGGGTTTAAAGATACGCTCCAATTCGGGTTACGGCTTGGCGCTTTATTTAATAACAGACGCGGAATACGCCGCCCGATAAAACCGGTGAGCCCCTGACAAATCAGGCTCATTCCTTGCAACATAATGAAAAAACAGACAGCATCAAAAAAGCTCATGACAAGCCCATTGTCGCCAGACCCGAAAAATAACTCTCTCTGTTCGTTAGGGTGCATCATTGCAGCCGTCTCTGTTTCCGAAACATTGGTCATCTTGTTATTGGGAGCCATTCATCAACAGGGCATTGTATTGTCGCCGTTACAGGATGCGGTTTTGAACATAGCCCTGCTGACTGCGCTCAGCTCGGCATTGTTATGGTTTCTGACGGTGCGCCCGCTGACCTTGCAGATTGCCGAGGAGCGGACGGCCTCCAATAAGGAGCTGTTGGAGGCGCTGGAGAATCACGTCCTGCTCAGTATTGCCGATGTCCAGGGCCGCATCGTCTATGCCAATGACATGTTCTGCAAAGTCTCCGGCTATGCCCGACATGAACTGATCGGTCAGGATCATCGTATCGTCAACTCCGGCTATCACGACCAGGATTATATCCGCAACATGTGGCGCACTATCGCAGGCGGCCAGGTATGGAAGGGAGAGTTCTGCAACCGCCGCAAAGACGGGGGACTGTACTGGGTGGACAGCACTATCGTGCCTTCGCTGGACAAGGCCGGCAAACCCAAGCAATACATTTCGATACGCCGGGACACGACCGCCCGGAAAGCGAACGAACTGAAGCTGACCGCGCTCAAACGCGCGCTGGACGCCAGCAGCGAGATGATACTGATCACCGATGCGGAAGGATTCATCCAATACGCCAATCCGGCGCTATGCCTGTTTACCGGCTGGACGGAGGATGCGCTGATCGGGCAAAAACCCTATGTGCTGGACAGCCCTACCGCCTCCTGCACGGATGCAGGAGGCAGGGCAATGCAGGGAGCCATTGCCGAAATGCAAGACAGGCTTCATTGCAGCGAACCCTGGTCCGGCCGGTTGCGGGGCCGACGCCGAGGCAACGCTTCCGACCAGGATACGCTGGAATACTGGGCCAAGACCAATATTACGCCGATCCTGAGTGCAGACGGCGCATTGTCCGGTTATGTTCAGATTCAGCACGATGTCAGCAAACAAGTCGAGCAGGAAGCGGCCTTGCAAATCGAAACTGACGATACCGCCGCCCGGCTGTCTATATCGGAAGCACTGCATCAGCCGCTGACGCTGGAACAACGCTTTATTCAGATTCTTGCCATTCTGTTCGGCCTTAAGGCATTGGATCGGCAACGCAAGGGCTGCATCTTTCTCCGGGCGCAGGATGAAAACTATCTGGAGAAGTTCGTAGAGCTCAATGAACAAGACGCAGACCAATGTCTCGGCATCGAGCGGCGCATAGCGTTCGGCGACGGCCTGTGCGGACAAGTCGCGGTCTCCAGGAAACTGTCCGTTACCGCTCATTGCAGTTGCGGCGGCCTACAGCCGCACGGCCACTACATCGTGCCTATTGCTTCCGGCGAGGATATTCTCGGCGTATTATTTACCGTTACCGATCCTTACCCGGTGCATAGCGAATCCCGTATCGCCATGCTCACGGAAGTCGGCGAAATGATCGCGCTCGCGCTGCTCCAGCATCAAGCCAATACCTCGCTGGAAGCGGCGCGCGATGCAGCCTTGCAGGTCGCACAGGCCAAGACCGAGTTCCTGGCCAATATGAGCCATGAAATCCGCACGCCGATGAACGGCGTTTTGGGCATGCTCGATCTTTTGCAGGATACCCAACTGTCTCGCGAGCAATGGGACCTGATAGACATCGCGGCCAACTCGGCGGAATCTCTATTGACGATCATCAACGATATTCTGGATTTTTCCAAGCTTGAGGCGGGCAAAATCGAGTTGGAGCAGATCGAGTTCAACCTGCCTGAATTGGTCGAAGAGGTCTGCACATTGCTGTCCAGCCGCGCCCACGGCAAGGGCCTGGAGTTAAACTGCTTCCTGCCGATGAACCTCCCGCTACGCTGGCACGGCGACCCCACGCGCATCCGTCAAGTGTTGACCAACCTGATCGGCAACGCCGTTAAGTTTACCGAGCGGGGCGAAGTCTCGGTAAAAGTCGCCATGCCGGAAAATAACGGCTCCGTACTCTATCCCGGCAAACCGACGGCATTGCGATTTGAGATTACGGATACCGGCATCGGCATTAGCGCCGAAGCGCAAACGAGACTGTTCCAGGCTTTCTCGCAAGCCGACAGTTCCACCTCCCGGCGATACGGCGGCACGGGGCTGGGCTTATCCATCAGCAAAGATCTGGTTGTGCTTATGAACGGCCATATCGGCGTTGAAAGTACTGCCGGGCAGGGTTCAATCTTCTGGTTTACCCTGCCGTTGGAGCCGATGGCGAGCGATGTCCCGGTCCCGCAGGCTAACTTTGCCGACAAGCGCGCCTTGATAGTCGACGATAACGCAACTAACCGGATGATTATGAATCATTACTTAAGCAACTGGGGGTTTACTTTAAGCGAAGCCGACAGCGCGCCCGCGGCACTGGCCGAGCTCGAAGCCGCCGCTCTGCGAAACGAACCTTATGACTTGCTGCTGTCGGACATGCAAATGCCGGACATGGACGGCTTCGCCCTGGCGCGCGCGATCATCGCAAACCCCGCCATTGCCGACACCCCGCGTATTCTTTTATCCTCGGGCAGCATCGGCTCGCAAGCCGAAAGGATCGCATCGGGATTCGCGCAAAGCCTGTTAAAACCGGTACGACAAACGCAGCTTTTTGATGCTATTATCGACGCATTACAGCTTCCCGGCCGGAAAACCGCCGGCGTCGCCAAAGCCGCAGAGGTTTTGCCGGATTACAGCGGCAACCGGGTGCTGGTCGTGGAAGACAACAAGGTCAACCAAAAAGTAATACTTTCCCAGCTGGCCAAGTTTCAAATTAGGCCCGACCTGGCCAATAACGGGCAAGCGGCGCTGGAACGGCTGGAACGTCAAACCTACGATCTGGTGCTGATGGACTGCCAAATGCCGGTCATGGACGGTTACGAAGCGACGCGTACTTTACGCGAACGGGAAATAACCGGAGCTTGCCCCGAGCGTAGCCGAGGGGGCGGCAAGCCGCATACGCCGATCGCCGCGCTAACCGCTCACGCCTCGACAGGCGAACGCGAAAAATGCTTGACCGCAGGCATGGACGATTATCTCAGCAAGCCTGTCAGCCGGGCCGACTTGGCAATCGTATTGGCCCGCTGGCTGGTTACGCCATCCCATCTTACAAGCGCATCAACGCCTGAAGATAATGGCGCTGAACAGGGCCTCCCTTTGGCGAAAGAGCAAGCCGAAAACAGCGGAATTTCAGCGGCCTGCTGGAATGAAACATCGGCGCTCGAACGGCTGGACGGCGACATTAACTTATTGATCGAGATGATAGACCTGTTTCTCGAAGAGGCGCCTGTCTCTGTCGCGGAATTGAGCACCGCCCTGGATAAAGCCGATCTTCCGGCATTGGCCGATGCAGCCCACGCCATTAAAGGCATGGCCGGACATTTTTGCGCCGACCAAACCATCAGCCTTGCGGCGAATCTGGAACATGCCGCCCGTAGCGGCGCCGATACCGATTTTCAGGCAATGATCGACGACTTGACCCTGGCCACGGTGCGTTTAATCGAGAGTTTGCTGCAAAGAAAACGACAAAACCAATGAATACCAAATTCAATCTTAATGAGCTAAAAACCACAGACCGCCTGCCTTCGCCTTCGGGAACGGCGTTGGCCATCATGCAGCTGGTGCAACAAAGCGATACCACCGTGCAACAAGTGAGCCAGCTGGTTAAAGTCGACCCTGCGTTAAGCGGACGCATCTTGCGTTTTGCCAATTCGGCGGCCTTCGGGGCCAGACGTCCGATAGCCGACATTCAATTGGCCGTCATGATGATGGGTATGCAGGCGGTGCGCAATTTCGCGCTAAGCCTTTCCCTGATCGGCAACAACAGCCAGGGACATTGCCGGGGTTTTGATTACGAAGCCTACTGGTCGCGTTCGCTGGCGGTGTCGGTGTCGCTTGCAGCAATCACGGCGCTGGAACCCACCGTCGTGCCGGAGGAATCGTTTACCCTGGGACTGCTTAGCGACATCGGCAGTCTCGCTCTGGCGACCGCTTGGCCGGAGGTCTACGGTGAATGTCTTGGCGCGGCGGAAGGCAAGCCCCTTCTCGCCCTGGAACGCGAACGTTTCGCCATCGATCATAACGACTTGAGTTTAATACTGCTGGCCGACTGGGGTTTTCCGGCGATATTTCTGGATGCCTTAAAACTGAGTTTCGACAGGAATGTAGCCGGGCTTAGCCGAACCGAACAGCTGGCCAGACAACTGATTCTCGCCCGGCTGATCGGGGACTACTGCATTGCCGATGAAGCCCATCGGGCCGAGTTGTTGCCGGACTTAATAACGGAAGCCAGTCTTCACGGCCTGGATGAACCGGCTTTGCTGACGTTTATCGATGAAACAATCGAGCTTTGGCACGAATGGGGCAAGTTAATCGAGGTAAAAACCGATATATCCCAACCGTTGCTGAAACCCGCCGCCGCTCTGGAGCCGGTTTTATCCGGCTTGAACTTGCTGCTGGTCGATGACGACCCGATAATGCGGACGCGTCTCTCCAAACAGCTTGCGGCGGCGGGGCATCTGGTTGCGGTATGCCGCGACGGCGATTCCGCGCTGAAACATATCGTCGAGCACAACCCTCAATTGGTGATTACCGATTGGCGCATGAAGCCGATGGATGGATTAACGCTGTGCAAGGCCTTACGCGCATCGGCTTTTGGCAAAAACATTTACCTGATTATGCTGACCTCGACCGAAGAAGAGGATGCCCTGGTTGAAGCTTTCGACGCCGGTATCGACGATTATGTGACCAAGCCGGTCAGCCTTCGCGTGCTGCTGGCGCGGCTCCGGGCCGGCCAGCGTATCATCACGCTGCAACATGAACTGGAAAAAGAGAGCCGGGACATCCAGCGCTATTCCGCGGAACTGGCGGTCGCCAACCGCCGTCTTAAGTCTATGGCGAATACCGATATTCTGACCGGTTTGCCCAATCGGCGCTATGCGCTGAACCGCCTGGAACAGGAATCGGCGGCCGCACGGCGCGCCAATCAAGCCTTAAGCGTTTTGATGCTGGATCTGGATCATTTCAAATCGGTCAATGACACCTTGGGCCATGATGTCGGCGATAAGGTGTTGGCTCATGCGGCGGGACTGATGCGTAAAGCCGCCCGCACCAACGACATTGTCTGTCGCCTGGGCGGCGAAGAGTTTCTGATTATCGCCCCCAACACCGACGGCGCCACCGCCATGCTGCTGGCCGAACGCATCCGCAGTTCCATCGAAAAAAATCAACCCCACGGGCTCGTATTGCGCCACCCGGTTACCGTCAGTATTGGCGTGGCGGGCTCTACCGGGGCCAAGCCGGGCTGGAAAGAGCTGATGAAATCGGCCGATGACGCGTTGTACCGGGTCAAACAAGCCGACCGCAACGGCATACGGCTTGCCTTGTCGCCCTAGTCAGCCGCCTGCAACAGTTTAGGCGGCCCACCTTGCCAACAGCAGCGGTTATGTTATCGTGTTTCAACTTTCCCGTTATCAGTACGAGACACGATTATGAATGTATTGGCTGTCTACAGCATCAAGGGCGGCGTCGGCAAAACCTCAAGCGCGGTTAACCTGGCGCACACGGCCGCCCGCAACGGTTTCCGCACCCTGGTTTGGGATCTCGATCCACAGGGCGCCAGCAGTTATTATTTCCGCATCAAGCCCAAGATCAAAGGCGGCGGCAAAGACTTAATCGCCGGAAAACGCGACCTGGACGGGCTGATTAAAGGCACCGACTTTGAAAACCTGGATTTATTGCCGGCCGACTTTTCGTTCAGAAACCTGGATTTGGTTCTTGACGCCAAGAAAAAGCCGACCCGGCAACTTAAAAAACTGCTGAAGCCTTTGGCCGAGGAATACGATTTTATTTTTCTGGATTGCCCACCGAACATCTCCTTATTATCGGAAGCCGTTTTTGAGGCCGCCGATATTTTGTTGTCGCCGATAATCCCCACGACATTGTCGCTAAGAACGCTTGAGCAGCTGGAACAGTTCATCGAAGATAATGAACTGAATCAGCTGGTGCTGATCCCGTTTTTTTCGATGGTCGACCGGCGTAAAAAAATGCACCGGGACATCATGGACAGCCTAGTTGCGAGTCATGCAGGGATTTTAACCGCCGCCATTCCTTACGCCAGCGACATTGAACGCATGGGCCTGGAGCGTATGCCGCTCGGAGGCTATATCAAAAAAAGCCTGTCCACGGTTGCTTACGATGCCTTGTGGCTGGAAATTCTGGCCCGCATTAACCAAACGCACAGCGCTTAAACTTACATCAATCTCTTGGAGTAAATCATGCCTAATAAACGATTTGTTACCAGCAAGCCTAAATCTTCAATTACCGATGTCCCTATATTGGGCGTAACCAAAGAGGATTTGATTGATGACTTCAAACAGTATTACGTTCATTTGCTGGGGCGCGACGAGAATTTCCGTTCGTCGCCGTTCTATGCCTGCGAGGCGTTGTCGCTGTCGATTCGCGACCGGCTGATGGAGCGTTGGAAAACCACCTATCAAACCTATAACAAAATGGATAGCAGACAGGTATTTTACCTGTCCATGGAGTTTTTGATGGGCAGAACTCTGAGTAACGCAATGCTTAATCTTGGCGTGACGGATGCAGCCACCCAGGCCATGCACGATTTGGGTATTGAAATCGAGGAACTGGTTGACCGGGAGCTTGATGCAGGGCTAGGCAATGGCGGGCTGGGGCGCTTGGCCGCCTGTTTTATCGACAGTTGCGCGACACTGCAACTGCCGGTCATTGGTTACGGCTTGCGTTATGAATACGGCATGTTTACCCAAACCATCGTCAATGGCGAGCAGGTCGAAAAGCCCGATCACTGGCTGCGGCACGGCAATATCTGGGAAATTGAGCGGTTGGAATATTCGTGGCGCATTAAGTTTGGCGGTCATACCGAAATACAGACCGATGAAAAAGGCAAACAGCGGGTATGTTGGATCAGCACTAATGATGTGCTGGCCGTTCCCTTTGACACACCGGTACCCGGATATAAAAACAACACCGTCAACACCTTGCGCTTATGGAAAGCCGTGGCGACCGAGGAGTTTAATCTGGATGACTTTAACGCGGGCGATTATGCCGAATCGGTCGCCGCAAAAGTCACCGCGGAGCACATCACCATGGTGCTGTATCCGAATGACGCCAATGAAAACGGCAAGGAATTGAGGCTGCGCCAGCAGTATTTCCTGGCTTCCGCCAGCTTGCAGGACGTCCTTTCCCATTGGATCAGGCTGCATGGACACGAGTTCGCAAATTTCACCAGAAAACGCTGTTTTCAGTTAAACGACACCCATCCGAGTATCGCCGTTGCCGAACTGATGCGCCTGCTGATGGATGTTCACGGCCTGTCATGGGCGACAGCCTGGGGCATTACCCGGCAAACCATGGCTTATACCAATCACACCCTGCTGCCTGAAGCGCTGGAAAAATGGCCGGTCAGGCTGATGAAAAGATTGTTGCCGAGATTGATGGAGATTATCTTTGAAATAAACGCCCATTTCTTAGCCGAAGTTGCCGCGCATTGGCCCGGCGACAAGGCCAGATTGGCCAGAATGTCGCTTATCGAGGAAGGCGACGAGCAGCAGGTGCGCATGGCCTATCTTGCGATAGTCGGCAGCTTTTCGGTCAACGGCGTCGCCCAATTGCATTCCCAGTTATTGCAACAGGGCCTGTTCCGCGACTTTTACGAACTATGGCCGCACAAATTTAACAACAAGACCAACGGCGTCACCCCGCGCCGCTGGCTGGCCTCGTGCAATCCCGAACTGGCCGCGCTGATAACCGAAACCATCGGCGACGGCTGGATAACTCATCTGGATGAGTTAAAAAAGCTGGAGCCTTTTGCCGAAGATGCCGAGTTCAGAAGTCGCTGGCGCGTGATCAAACAACACGCCAAGCAGCGCCTGATGGAGCACAAAAAACAATACCTGGACATCCATTTGAACCCCGATGCGCTGTTCGACATACAGGTTAAGCGTATCCACGAATACAAGCGGCAGATTTTAAATGTGCTGCATGTAATTCATCTTTACGACCGCATCAAGCGCGGCGACACCCACAACTGGGTTGCGCGTTGCGTGTTGATCGGCGGCAAGGCTGCGCCGGGTTATGCGATGGCGAAACGGACCATTAAGCTGATTAATAATGTCGCCCATGTGATTAACTCGGATCCCGATGTCGGCGACAAGCTGACGCTGTTCTTCCTGCCCGATTACCGGGTCTCAGGGATGGAAATAATCTGTCCTGCAGCCGATCTTTCCGAGCAGATTTCCACCGCGGGCAAAGAGGCGTCCGGCACCGGCAATATGAAGCTGATGATGAACGGCGCATTGACGATCGGCACGCTGGACGGCGCCAATATTGAAATAAGAGAGGAAGTCGGCGACGAAAACTTTTTCCTGTTCGGCCTGACCGAAGAGCAGATCGAAGCAAGACGGGAACATTACGACCCTTATGCGATCATCGATCAGGATGAGGATTTGCAGCGGGTCATGAATCTGCTGGAAAGCGGGCATTTCAACCAGTTTGAACCCGGAATTTTCGACGGGCTTATCGCATCGATTAAAAGCAAGTTCGATCCGTGGATGACGATTGCGGATTTCAGGAGCTACATCGATGCGCAAAAACGGGTGGAAGCGGCCTATCAGGACAAGGACCACTGGACCCGGATGAGCATATTGAATTGCGCAAACAGCGGCAAATTCTCCACCGACAGAACCATCAGCGACTATAACCGGGACATCTGGAAGCTGGAGCCTGTGCCGGTGCAATAGCCTTAAAGAATTTTGGCCGCAGGGCGGAAAGCGCATCCGCCCTGCAATTCAAAACGCAGCTAAGGTAAAAACTTCGTGTCTTCGCGGTTCTTAATCCGGCAAAGGGCGAACCTCAACATCCGCGTTCCATAATTGCGAAAACAGCGGCTTCGCCTTATCCAGCGCACCGCTGGTCCAGAAGCACTCCGTACCGGCATCGGCCGCATCCGCCAATAAACCGCCCACTTCAAGCCGGCGGCTCAGTTGCCGCGCAACGGCGACGGCGGAATCGATGACGGCTACGCCCGGCCCCGCTATCTCCCGTATCAACGGCGCCAAAAAAGGATAATGCGTACAGCCCAGCACTATCGTATCGGCTTTTTGCTCCAGCAGCGGCAGCACATATCGCTGAAGCAACAGCCGGGTTTTATCTCCCGACAGATCCCCCGCTTCCACCTGCTCGACCAGTCCGGGACAGGCCTGTCCCAATATCTCGACATCCTCGCCATAGCGCGCAAACAGCCGAACAAAATTATCGCCGGCCAATGTCCGGCTGGTAGCCAAAACGCCGATAACTCCTGATTTTGTTTGCTCCGACGCCGGTTTAACCGCGGGCTCCATCGCGATAATCGGCATCATGAATCGTGAGCGCAACGTCGTCACCGCCGCGCCGGTCGCCGTATTGCAGGCAACGACAAGAGCCTTGGCGTTCCTGCTCACCAAGAATTCGCTGATCGCAATCGACCTGCTTTCGATGAATTGCTGCGATTTATCCCCATAAGGCGCATGGCCCGAATCCGCCACATACAGCAGGTCTTCACCCGGCAACGACCGGCGAATCTCATGCAGGACCGACAATCCGCCTACGCCTGAATCGAAAACGCCAATAGGATTTGCGGCATTCATGTTTCGCAACTACCGGGCAGTAAGAAGGTGTATTTTTCGTTTTGAGCTTTTCATATCGCGCCATTATACAGTCATCAGCATAGATTTTCTTGTCCTTGCTGACGGTGCTACTTAGGTCGTTTATCTGTCATGAACAAGATTTAAACGTCTTCTGGAATCATTATTTTCGTTAGAATGCGGCGCTCTTTCAGAATCACTTCGCATTGAAAGAAACTATCGCTTGCCAGCGTTTCACCCGAAAACATCATTCGGCCCGCAAACCGGCACCAACACAGTTGGATCATTACCTCTGCCGACCCACTCGGCAAAACGGAAACTCTGTGGCGTGATAGTCTTCTGGTGAAATACGGCGAGCCGCAAACCACCCTGAGCCGTATGAAGATTTCGACGGCACCATGGTACTCCATTGCCATCTGTTTCTCATGAGGATACGGGGATGATTTAGCATTGAACGTGGCTATTATTAGCATGGCACAAGTATTATTGTTAATATGGATTCTTTAGATCTATAGGTCATATCGAATTATAATGACCACACTAGGAAACCTAATTTGACTCATTGCTTATGGCTATCGCAAATCAAATAAAAGCTTTGTTAAAATCGCATGTTGATGGCGATGACGCTCTGTTTTTGTCTATTGCAATGCAGATGGCCGCTCAAGAGGCAAAGCAAGGGCATGGGAAATTCGCCAAAGAAATTCGGGATTTAATCGATGAGGCAAAATCTACTCGCCGGACGAATGATTTAACGCCAATACCTTTAGTCAAACCGAAAGGCGAACTTAGTAATTTACTGAATGTTTCATACCCCAAATTGCGTTTGGTTGACATGGTGTTGTCTGCCAATATCGAAACCCGGCTACAAAGGCTGATTAAAGAACATAAACACGTTCAAAAATTGCGTTCTCATGGTTTAGCCCCACGTAAAAAACTTTTGTTAATCGGTCCGCCAGGAACCGGAAAAACCTTGACGGCTTCTGTTTTAGCTGGCGAACTTGGCTTACCGCTGTTTATTGTCAGACTCGAAAGT
Source organism: Methylobacter sp. Wu8 (assembly GCF_036440755.1). Taxonomy (NCBI): domain Bacteria; kingdom Pseudomonadati; phylum Pseudomonadota; class Gammaproteobacteria; order Methylococcales; family Methylococcaceae; genus Methylobacter; species Methylobacter sp. Wu8. The sequence goes on from NZ_JAZGVT010000057.1 coordinate 44,973, forward strand.
CTAATGACAAAATACATGGGAGAGACAGCAGGCAAACTGCGTTTGATTTTTGACGCCATCCAGCAAACGCGTGGTGTTTATTTATTCGATGAGTTCGACAGCATTGGAGCTCAAAGAGGCAATACTAACGATGTTGGTGAAATACGACGGGTTCTCAATAGTTTCTTGCAGATGATCGAACAAGATACTTCCGATAGTCTGTTAATTGCAGCAACCAATCATTCAGAGATGCTTGATCACGCGTTGTTTCGACGCTTCGATGATCTGATCGAATATGATTTACCGGAAAAAAAAGAAATCGTCGCAGCCTTCAAGTCAAAACTGGCTGCATTTAAAACATCCAGAATTTTATGGACAAAAGTGACTGAAGCAGCGGATAAATTAAGTTATGGCGATATTACTAGGGCTTGCGAAGATGCCATAAAAGACGCGATTATCCATAATAAAGAATTTGTCAGTCATTCAGACCTCATTCACTCAATAAAAGAGCGGTGTTTAATCCGTCAGAAACAACAAGTAAACTCGTAAATGGCAGATAACAGCAAGGAACGCCTTCCTCATCTTTTAATAAAAAAGTTGGCCAGTACAGACACTTATACGAGGCCTCAAAAAGCTATTGTCCTACCTGGAATGCAACTCCCTCAAAGAGATCGGCAATTTCACGCCCAACAACTGCTTAATCAAATCGAACAAGTAAAAACTCAACAAACTACCATTATTCAAGAACAAAAAGCGTTCGGTCTGGATGTCAATAATGGAATTTACCTAGCCTTTGAAAGCGAACCAGACTTCGAATTAAAGTTTAGCAGCCTGGAATTTCAGCCCAGCGGTATTGAGCTTTGTACAGTTAAAGGAGCAGATCACAAAACAATTGCCACCGTTTTTGTTCCAGAAGGAAAGCTCTCGCATTTTCTGAAGAAGATTTCACAATATCAGGAAGAAAACACACCCAAAAATAACCCCAAACACAAAGAGCTGGTAGAAAGTATTGCTGGTATTAAACTGGCTGCCTTGGATGCCCTCTGGACTGATGCTCCCGAATCATTGCCTAATATCGATGAATCGATCTGGTGGGAAGTTTGGTTACGTCATAGCGATAACATCGACTACGAATCATTTCTTCGTGAACATGCCCCTCAACTAGAAATGAGGGTCGGCAAAGAATCAATACGATTTCTCGATAGAACTGTTGTTCTTGTTTATGGCACTAAGGAACAGATGAGCCGCTCTATTCACTTATTAGGCTCTATTGCTGAACTTAGAAAAGCTAAAGACACCGCCGATTTTTTTACCGGCATGGATAGGCAAGATCAACATAATTGGATAAGCCAAACATTGAAGCAATTGACGCCCCCATCCAATGCATCCCCTTATATCTGTATCCTTGATACTGGGGTTAATGAACAACACCCACTGTTAATACCAGTTGCTGACTCACCAGATATGCATACTTATACCCCGGTGTGGGGAACCGATGATCGCAATGGTCACGGTACTGCAATGGCGGGATTATCCGCTTATGGCGACTTAACCGAAGTGTTGGCTTCCGCTTTACCCATACAGCTCACCCATCGTATTGAATCGGTAAAAATTACACCATATCCCGGCTTTCATGAAGATAAACGCTTATATGGTGCGATTACTCGTGAAAGTATCACACGAGTTGAAATCGAACCCAATCGGCAACGTATCTATTGCATGGCGGTATCTGCCACTGATGATAGGGATAGGGGGCGACCTTCCTCTTGGTCGGCTGCTGTTGATGCGCTTGCATCGGGTTATGACGATGAACAACAGCGATTGATTATTCTGTCTGCCGGCAACACGGCTCAAGCTTTTAGACACATGTATCCGAACAATAATCTGGCCGACGAGGTGCATGATCCGGGGCAATCATGGAATGCATTAACAGTTGGAGGGTATACCGAAAAAGTCTGGCTTGATTCGGTAGAATATCCAGGTTGGTTGCCGATAGCTCCACTAGGAGATCTATCCCCATCCAGTTGCACTTCCATGGATTGGCAAAAAACCTGGCCCATAAAACCCGATATTGTTATGGAAGCAGGTAATATGGCTATCGATCCGATATACGGCAATGCCGACTATATTGATGATGCTCTACAATTATTGACTACAGGACATAAGTTTTTACTTGATAAACAACTGGTTTCATTCGGAGATACCAGCGCAGCAGCGGCATTGGCTGCTCATTTGGCTGCGAAAGTACAAACCCACTATCCCGAGTACTGGCCGGAAACCATACGGGCATTAATGGTCCATTCTGCAAAATGGACAGATGCGATGAAAACAAGATTTGCCCCATTCAATACCAAAGACCAATACCGCCAATTACTGCGCTATTGTGGGTATGGCGTTCCCGATGAAGAAACGTTATTTTGGAGCAGTCGAAACGAATTGACACTAATTGCTCAGGATGCGTTACAGCCATATTTTAAAGATAAAAGCACAGTTAAAACCCGCGATATTAATTTACATAGCCTACCCTGGCCCACTGAAGTATTACGTGACTTACCAGCAAATACCCGCGTCGAAATGAAAGTAACCTTATCTTATTTTATCGAACCGAATCCCGGATCAAGAGGATGGGTAAACAAATACCGTTATGCATCCCACGGCTTACGTTTTGATGTGCGTCGATCACTTGAAAGCCTGGAACAATTTAAACAACGCATCAATCAACTTGCGCGTGATGAAGAATATAACAGTCAAGCACAGCCCGAAAGTGGCGAATGGAAATTGGGCGAAAAATTGCGTAGCTTGGGTTCCATTCATTCAGATACATGGCATGGTTCCGCGGCGGAACTTGCAGAACGTGGTTATATTGCCGTTTATCCTGTGTTGGGCTGGTGGAAAGAGCGAGCAAATCTGGATCGATGGGGCAAACAAGCTCGCTATACATTGATTGTCAGTATTAAGACACCGGGAGTTGAAACAGATATTTACACGCCAGTTGAAATTAAAAATCAATCAGTTATATCTTTGGCTGTGTGATAGTCACATGAATGAGGCGCACAGTTTCGTTGAAATTTCACCATAACCAAGCTAAAGCTAAAACAAAATACAAAAATCAGAGTAACTCCGCATTACACATGGAGTCACACTTTGATTATGCAAAACAAACGTCTTAAACCAAAAGAGGACCCCATCTAAGTATCCGCAATATGAAAAAAACGGGAATCTTTCTACAACCCAAACAACTCCCGCATCTTCTGCCCCGGACTTTCCGCCCGCATAAACGCTTCGCCGACCAGGAAGGTGTAGATGCCGTTATCCAGCATCAACTGTACGTCTTCATGGGTATGAATGCCGCTTTCGGTGATGATCAATCGATCCGCCGGAACATCGGCTTTTAAATCCAGAGTGGTCTGCAACGAGGTTTCAAACGTGCGCAGATTGCGGTTGTTGATGCCGATCAGTTTGGTGTCCAGCGTTAATGCCCGTTGCAGTTCTTCCGCATTATGCACTTCCACCAATACGTCCATGCCCAGTTTGGTTGCGGTATCCGACAGCTCATGCATTTGGCCGTCTTCCAACGCGGCGGCGATCAGCAATATGCAGTCTGCACCCAAGGCGCGGGCTTCATAGATTTGATAGGGGTCGATCATGAAGTCTTTTCTTAATACCGGCAGCGGGCAGCGTTCCCTGACCATTTGCAGGTAGACTTCCGAGCCTTGGAAAAACTCCTTATCGGTTAATACCGACAGACAGGCCGCGCCGTTCATCGCGTAATCCTGGCCGATCGCGATCGGGTTAAAATCTTCCCTGATTACGCCTTTGCTGGGCGAGGCTTTTTTGATTTCCGCGATAATCGCCGGTTTTTTGGCCAAGACCTTGCTTTGCAGCGCGTTGTAAAATCCGCGCGGGCCTTCAACCCCACCGGCAATTTCTTCCAGATTGGCGATGGTCATGCCTGTTCTGCGTCGGGCTATCTCTTCGGCTTTTTTATCGAGAATTTTCTTTAAAATGTCTGGCGTATCGGTCATGGCTTTTAGTTTTTATAAGGTTTTTGAATAAGCGATCAACGCGTCGAATTTGGCTTTTGCCGCGCCGCCGGCGATAAGCTGTCCAGCTTTTTCTATGCCTGCGCTTAAGGAATCGGTGATATTGGCCGCGTAAATCGCCGCCCCGGAATTGAGCGCCACGATGTCCCTGGCCGCTCCGGCTTTATTGTCCAGCACCGATTTTACCATCACCAGGCTGGAGGCTGCACCATCAATGGCCAATTCGGCCAGACTGGCTCGCTTAAAACCGAATTGTTCCGGCGTAATCGTATAGGTTGTGACGTTACCGTCTTTCAGTTCGGCAATGGTTGACGGCGCTGCAATGCTGATTTCATCGAGGCCGTCGTCGGCATTGACGACCAGCACATGCTTGCTGCCGAGTTTTTTCAGAACGTGCGCCAGCGGTTCCACCCATTCCTTGGCAAATACGCCGATCAACTGATTCGGCGCTCCGGCGGGATTGGATAACGGGCCCAACAGGTTGAACAGGGTTCTTACGCCCATTTCTTTGCGGACATTACTGGTATATTTCATTGCGCCGTGATGTTTGGGCGCAAACAAGAAACCGACGCCGATTTCATTGACGCAATGCGCGACTTGTTCGGCGCTTAAATCCAGGTTGACCCCGGCGGCTTCCAGCAGGTCGGCGCTGCCGCAACTGCTCGATATGGAACGGTTGCCGTGTTTGGCGACCTGTCCGCCCGCTGCGGCCACGACAAAGGCGCAGGTGGTGGAGATGTTGAAGGTGTTCGCGCCGTCGCCGCCGGTGCCGCAAGTGTCTATGACATGGTCGCCTGTTACGGCTACTTTGCTTGCCAGTTCGCGCAATACTTCGGCGGCGGCGGCGATTTCGTCGATGGTTTCGCCTTTGCAGCGCAGGGCGATCAGGAAGCCGCCGATTTGCGCGTCGGTGGCTTTGCCGCTCATGATCTGATGCATCACGTCGCGCATTTGGTCGTAGCTAAGGTTTTGTTTGTTCAGCAGGGCTTGCAGGGCTTGTTGTATTTGCATTCGGATTTATATTAAACGTTAGGGACGGGGGAAATACCCCGTCCCGGCTTGGAGAAATATCATTGATTTTTTACCGTGAAGAGCATGAAGGAAATGAAGATAGCAGTATTGACTTCATGTGTATCCCTTCATTATCTTCATGCTCTTCATGGTAATAAAAACAAGTTATGAACAATCTGTAATCCATTATTAGAGTCAGCTTTTCAAAGCATCCTGCAAGCGCTGATAAATGCCGCCGAAGCCGCCGTTGCTCATCAACACGAAATGCCCGCCGTAACGCGCTTCGAATTTCAGCTTGGCGATGATGTCATCCAGCGATGAGCAGATTTCGATATTACCGGCGTACTTTTTCAGTTCGCCCAAGTCCCAGCCCATGCCTTCCGGCTGGTAGATGATCGCCAGATCGGCGTTGCCCAGCGATTCGGCCAGCGTTTTGGTATGCACACCCAGACGCATGGTGTTCGAGCGCGGCTCGACTATCGCGATGATACGATCCTGACCCACTTGTTTGCGCAGGCCGTCCAACGTCGTTTGTATCGCGGTCGGATGGTGGGCGAAGTCGTCGTAGAGTGTCACTCCCTTAATATTTGCTATCACTTCCATCCGGCGCTTGACGTTTTTAAATTGTCCCAGCGCAGCTATCGCATCCTTGGGCAGGATGCCGACATGCTTTGCGGCGGCTATCGCAGACAGCGCATTGTAGACATTATGCTCGCCGGTCAGCGGCCACTCGACGCAGCCTTGCGCTTGGTTATCCATCAGTACGTTGAATTGGCTGCCGTCGCTGTTGATCAGCTGTGCGTTCCACTGTGCATCGGCGTTAATCGAAGTCTTCGCAACCGGCGTCCAGCAGCCCATCGTCAAAACATCATTGATATTGGCGTCGCATTCGGGGCTGATGATCAGGCCTTCGCCGGGTACTGTCCTGACCAGATGATGGAATTGTTTTTTGATCGCATCCAGGTCGGGGAAAATATCGGCATGGTCGTATTCAAGGTTATTAAGAATCGCGGTGCGGGGCCGGTAATGGACAAACTTTGAGCGCTTGTCGAAAAACGCCGAATCGTATTCGTCGGCCTCGATCACAAAAAAATCGGACTCGCCGAGCCGCGCCGAAATGCCGAAATTCAGCGGGATGCCGCCGATCAAAAAGCCCGGCTTAAATCCCTGATGTTCCAGTATCCAGCTCAACATGCCGGTCGTGGTGGTTTTGCCGTGGGTTCCGGCGACGCCCAGCACCCATTTGTCCTGTAACACATGCTCCGCCAGCCATTGCGGGCCGGATACATATCTCAGTCCCCGGTTAAGCACCGCCTCGACTTCGGGATTGCCGCGCGACAAGGCATTGCCGATAATCACCAGATCGGGTTTGCTGTCCAGGTTCTCGGCCCGATAGCCTTCCATCAACGTTATGCCTTGCTGCTCCAGCTGTGTGCTCATCGGCGGATAAACATTCTGGTCGGAACCGCTGACCTGATGCCCCAACTGCCGCGCAATGACGGCAAGCCCGCCCATAAATGTCCCGCAAATACCTAAGATGTGAATATGCAATGTTTTATCCTTACCGGTTTGTAACTATTTCTTAGCCGGCGGTTTTCCGCCTGCGCCGTCTTTGCCTGTCGCCCCTTCTGGCACATCCTCCTCCTCTTTCGCCCCGGCTTTTTCCAGAATTTTAATGATTTTTTCATGGGCGGTTTTCTTGGCCCTGGTCAAGACCGTCACATTTTGTTTATCCACCGCATTGACATCGGCCCCGGCCGCAATCAGTAAATTAACGATGTCTTCATTGCCGAAAACCGATGCATCCATTAACGCTGTCGTTCCCAAATTATCGGCAATACTGACATCGGCCCCATACGCCAACAGGGTTTTAACAATCTTTACATTGCCGTTAAAACTTGCGGCCATCAGCGCAGTGCGGCCGCCCGCAGTTTTGCTGTTAACGTCTATCCCTTGCGCCAGCAAAGCCTCGGTTCTTTCAATCTTGCCCATCATCGCCGCCGCAAATAAATCTTGGCCGCCTTCCGCAAGGGTCGCTTGAGATACAGCCAATAACAGGATTAAAAAGCAGTCTTTGTATTTCATACCGAATAGTTGCTTGCGTTTAATGAAAAGTTACGATGAAATAATCAACATATAACCTATATGATCCAATAATGAACGAAAAAAACAAAATATTAGTTGAAGCCACACCTCATTTCATAGAAGCGCAATCTTCTCCCGATGAGGATCGCTATGTCTTCGCCTACACCATCACCATCACCAACGTCGGCGAAGTGCCGGCAAAGCTGCTCCAGCGCCATTGGCTGATTACCGATTCCAACGGCAAGGTCCAGGAAGTCAGGGGCGATGGCGTCATTGGCGAGCATCCTTATCTTAAGCCCGGAGAGTCTTTTCGTTACACCAGCGGCGCAATGATAGCGACCCCGGTCGGTACGATGCAGGGCGACTATACGATGCATTCCGACGACGGCGACCATTTCCGCGCAGATGTTCCCAGATTTACCCTGTCAATCCCAAGAACCCTGCACTAGATGTCTATTTATGCTATCGGCGATATTCAAGGCTGTTTTGACGAATTATTAAGACTCCTCGATGCCATCTCTTTCAATGAACAGTCCGATCAACTGTGGTTTGCCGGCGATCTGGTCAACCGCGGCCCCAAATCCTTAGAAACCCTGCGTTTTGTCAAATCGCTCGGCGATGCCGCGATCACCGTGCTGGGCAACCACGACCTGCATTTATTAGCCGCATCCTGCGCCCCCAAAATAGCCAATAAAAAAGACTCGCTGCTGCCAATACTTGAGGCGCCGGACAGGGATGAATTAATCGACTGGCTGAGGCATCGGCCGCTGTTTCATTTTAACGATGATTTCTGTATGGTTCACGCCGGTCTTCCGCCGCAATGGGACTTTAAAAAGACCCAAAAAATGGCCTCGTTGGTTGAACAGGTCTTGCAAGGTCCCGATTATCAGGCGTTCTTAAAGCAAATGTACGGCAACAAGCCCAACCTCTGGTCATCCAGCCTGAAAGGCGTCGCGAGGTTACGCTTCATCGTCAACTGCTTTACCCGAATGCGTTATTGCGATGTTAACGGCCGGCTGGATTTTATTCACAGCGGGCCTGTAGGCTCCCAACCCAAGGGCCTTGTTCCGTGGTTTGAAGCACCCAAGCGTAAAAATACCGACATGCGCATTATCTTCGGCCACTGGTCCTCTTTGGGCTATTACGAAGGATCGAACTGTTATGCAATCGATACCGGCTGTCTTTGGGGCGGCCAGCTGACCGCATTAAAATTGGGAGAACAGGTACAGCGTTTCAGTATTGATTGCCCTGAGGCTAAAAAACCCCGCAAAAATAATCTGGCGGCGGCGGGTTAAAGCTAAATCTTTTTTCACCACGAAGACACGAAGGGCACGAAGAAATAAAACTTCGTACCCTTCGTGTCTCGGCAACTGCTCCTGCGTAGCCTAAAGCGCCTACTTTTGGTGCTCTACCTCCTGCATAATCCACAGGGATGTGGTGAATGCAGATATTGCAGGAGCAAATATCTGTCCGTGCAGCCGTTCGTGGTGGTCTTTTACATGATTTTTAATCAAAGTTTTCGTTTTTCCAGCTTCAAAAAACTGTAGCTGAACGCCACGTCGGGATCATCCTGAATATCTTCCCGCTCCACCTCGATCCACTGATCCGCATCGATCTCGGGAAAAAAAGTATCGCCGGGAAACTCCCGGTGTATTTGCGTCAGGTACAGCGTATCGGCAACCGGCAGCATCGACTTGTAAAAATCCGAGCCGCCGATAACAAAAACTTCTTCCGCATCGCCGCAACTTTCCAGCGCCTTGTCAATATCGTTAAAAACCAGGCAGCCCGGTTGGCTGTGCGACGGATTCCTGCTAATGATGATATTGGTGCGCCCCGGCAACGGCCTGCCTATCGACTCGTAAGTTTTTCTGCCCATCAAAATGGGCGCGCCCATGGTTATTTTTTTGAATTTTTTAAGGTCAGCGGATAAATGCCAAGGCATCTGGTTATTGAGGCCGATGGCCCGATTACTCGCCATCGCGACGATAAGTGATATTTTCATTTTAATGCAGTATTCTTTTAGTCATTAATTTCTACCCCAGCATCATACTATGAAAAATATACTGGTTGTATTTACCGGCGGCACTATCGGCTCTGTTGCAACCGGCGGCACTATCAATACTTCCGATACCACATCGTTCAAACTGATACGGCTGTTTAAACAGCATTACGAAAACCACCGGCAAATCCGTTTCGACACCATCCAGCCTATACAAATTTTAAGCGAGAACCTTGCGCCCCGCGCCTGGAAAACCATCATCGAAGCGATAGAAGCCGCCCGGCCCGAGCAATACGACGGCGTCATCATTACTCACGGTACCGATACCCTGGCGTATACCGCTTGCGCATTGAGCTTTTATTTTAATGCGATCAAGATTCCGATGCTGCTGGTTTCCAGCGATTATCCGCTGGATCATCCTAAAGCCAACGGGCTGGAAAATTTCATCTGCGCGGTCGAATTTATCCTGCAAAAAATCGGCACCGGAGTTTTTGTACCTTATCGAAACCAGCAGCAAACCACCCACCTGCATCGAGGCGCACATCTGGCCTGTTCCTTACAATTGGGCGGCGATTTTTTTAGTGTTCAGGGCAAGAGTTACATGCAATTTGAAAACCGCCGGTTTTCACTATTGAACCCGCCTACACAACAATCTACAGCCAAAAATATCCCGGTAAAGGCTGATTTTTCCGAACGCATCCTAATGATAAAACCCTATCCAGGGCTCGATTACGACCGCTTCAACCTGGACCATGTCGATGCGGTTTTGCATGACCTGTATCACTCCGGCACCGCATGCGCCTCGCTGCAATGGGGCGAAAACCATTCATTAGTCGAATTCATCAAACGTTGCGAAAAACAAGGCGTCGCCGTTTACTTGGCTCCGGCGATTAAATCGCCCGACGCCTATCAAAGCACCCAAACCTTAATCGAACAAGGCGCTGAAATAATCTGGAATATGTCGGTCGAAGCCGCTTATGTCAAACTGTTGCTGGCTTACGGCAATTTTGACGATAAGCGGAAAATAATGGATTTTATCAGCGAGGACATTACCGGTGAACACCTCTAGCCGCTGCCGGCAATGCATAGCAGGGAGCAACGATTGCTTCTGCTTTGAGCCTTATTCAGCAATAAAACGGCTTTGATAATCGTCCATGGCTCGCCTGATCACTTCATGCGCTTCATCCCGCCCGTAAACATTGGTTATTTCGCAGGAGCTTTTTTCGCTCGGCAGCTGTTTATAGGTCAGAAAGTAATGTTTCAAACGGTTGATATAAGATTCCGGGCAGTCCGATACGTCATTCCATTGCCGGTAAAACTCGTCGCCCCTCATGACGGCAATAATCTTGTCGTCGGCCTCTCCTCCATCCAGCAAGCGGAAACCGCCGATAGGTATCGCCTGCAACAGAATATCGCCATGCGTCACGCTACGTTCGCTCAAAACGCAAATATCCAGCGGATCGCCGTCGCCCTTGGCAACCTCTTGACCGGACTTTAATTCGGCAAACTCGGCAACCCTTTCTCCGCAATAAGTTTGCGGGATAAAACCGTAAAGCGTAGGAATCGTGTTGGAATACTTTTGCGGCCGGTCGATTTTAAGATAGCCGGTTTCTTTGTCGATTTCGTATTTAACGGTATCCGACGGGACAATTTCAATAAAGGCCGTGACGACAGTCGGCGTATTGTCGCCCGGACTGATGCCGTGCCAAGGGTGCGCTTTGTATTGTATATTCATGTGTGGTGGATAGTTTGCTTAAAAAGTAATCATTCGGAAATTACAAAAATAGAACACGGATTAACAAGTTCAAAAAATAAAATCCGTTTAAATCCGTCTAATCCGCGTCATCCGTGTTCCATTAGAAAAACGGCTAAACCGAAATCGGCGCCTTGATATGCTCATGCGCCTGGTAATCGATGACTTCAAAATCCTCATATTGATAATCGAATATCGATTCCGGCCTGCGCTTTATTTTTAATGTCGGCAACGGATAGGGCTTGCGGCTTAGCTGCAAATTAGCCTGCTGCCGGTGATTCAGGTACAGATGTACGTCGCCGCCGGTCCAGATAAAATCGCCGACTACCAAATCGCACTGCTGGGCGATCATATGCGTCAATAAGGCGTAACTGGCAATATTGAACGGCAAACCTAAAAACGTGTCGCAGCTGCGCTGATAGAGCTGGCAAGACAGCTTGCCGTCGGCCACATAGAACTGGAAAAACGCATGGCAGGGCGCCAAAGCCATTTTACCCTGCGCGACATTCTGCTGCGGGCTGATGCTTTCATCCGGCAAATCCGCGACATTCCAGGCGGAGACGATAATCCGGCGACTGTTGGGCGTTGTCTTGAGCTGATCGATGACTTGCTGAATCTGGTCGATATGCCGACCGTCGGGCGTCGGCCATGAGCGCCATTGATGGCCGTACACGGGGCCGAGATCGCCGTTTTGATCCGCCCATTCGTTCCAGATATTGACGTTGCGCTGATGCAGAAAGCCCAAGTTAGTGTCGCCTTTTAAAAACCAAAGCAACTCATAGATGATTGATTTTAGATGTATTTTTTTGGTGGTAACCAGCGGAAAGCCTTCCGCCAGCGGAAACCGCATCTGATGGCCGAAAATGGACAGCGTGCCGCTACCGGTTCTGTCGCCTTTCTGGCTGCCTTCGGTGTTGATTTTATCGAGTAATTCTAAATATTGCTTCATGCGGTTTTTTTCATAACTATTGGCTTTTTAGATAGGATTCTAAAATTTGACGAGGCGTTTATAGGGGCGAAACTCCCCCTATAAAACTAGCGACCACCCACTCCATCCAGAAGTTTGATGAAATTCCGCTTAGGTTTGAAGCGGACGCGCAACTCGACCAAATAATCACCAAACTCACGATTCCGGTTCTGGGCAATCATTATCCCACCAATCTTGCGGATGAGCTTAACGGCATCGGCATAAGCTGTATTGTTGGTTTGATTAACGATGTCTGGAATCACTTGCTTATAAAGTGCCAGCGCATCGTCCGCGCGCGTCGGTTCCAATTTATCGGCCAACGCTATCAGCAAGCCCTGATGGCAGATGCCTGCATGTGCCGCCGCCCAGGCGGCATCAAGGTCATCCTCCCATAAAGCGATTTCAACCCGCAATGAATAGTTGGGTATTGAAGGTTTCGGCCTCCAGCGGTTTGTAACCGCAGCTTCAGCGGCAATGACTTCGGCAACCCATGCCAAGGCGCGCTCGCGCTGTTCGGGCCAAACGCCAAGTTGCTTGGCAACAGCAGACAGTTTTTTGTATTGCTCCAGAGATGCCCGTTCCTCGAACTGCACCCAAGTCAATTGCAAGGCTTCATCGTTGCGCTTGCGTTGCAGATAGACCGCCACCAAAAAATCCCGCAACCGGTTGTCGGTCGCTTTGGGAAAAGCTTGCAGACCGCGTTCCGCCCAGTCCAGCGCCTTATCGTCCTGCCCTGCCTTGACCCATATTTCGGCAATTGTCAGATAGTGGTAAGACATCGATAGATCGCGCGACTTGATCGCCACCAGCTCCTCCACATCGCCGCTCGCCTTGGCCAGCGATTCCATGATACTGGTGATATGGAAACGATGAGAATCGTAAACGTAAGCGTCACCGCTTTGCCGTGGCTTAATCTTGGCCCACTCGACTTCAGCCAATTCCCGATAACGCCGCAGCCCTTCCTCACCGAGCGCATCAAGGTAAGTGACTGCGCTAAAACTGCAAATCCCGAATGGCGATGTCGTCTCTAAACGGAACAAGCGTTCCGCCAGCGCTTGCGGATCGGGTTTCGCCAACTCGCAGGCGCTAAGATGCAAATCGCCAAGTGCTTGTACGATGCTGCCGACCTCGCCATTCGAATCGTCAATCTGTTCCAGAGCGCTTTCCACTCGCTCAATGCCGTATTCGGCCAATCCGATCAACATCCCAGCGCTATCGGGTGTAAGCAGTTCCGCCAGCGATTCCACGACCTGGTCGAGATTAGCCGCAAAGTTGCGGGACTGCCGCCAGTCAATAAAACCCTTGATGCGCGTCGCTTGGTCTATCGCCCTGCGAAAGGCTTTGACGACATCGGTTCCGCCTGCAACACGCTGGGCCTTGAGCAATAAAGACTGATGCAATCGCTCATCGCGCTTGGCGGTATCCAGCAACAGCTCGATCAATACCTCCGGCGTTTGTGTGTTCAAATAATCCCGGATATCGCTCCACTGATCGCGGCGTTTCTTTTTTCCGGCTACTGCGCCGCCTGATTCTTTCTGCATCGGTTTACTTATTTGGAATAGTTTTTTTATGCGCAAAATAAAATAACGCCGCGCCAATCAAAATCATCGGCGTCGACAGTATCTGCCCCATGGTCACCCAGTCCAAAGCCAAATAGCCTAACTGCACATCCGGCATCCTGAAAAACTCGACAAAAAACCTGAAGCAGCCGTAAAAAAATAACGCCAATCCGGTAGTCGCCATAACCGGCCTCGGTTTGCTGGAATACACCCAGAGGATAGCAAACAACACGACACCCTCTAAAAAGGCCTCGTACAATTGCGAAGGATGGCGGGCTAACGGGCCGCCGTTTGGAAAAACCATCGCCCAAGGCACATCGGTGGGCCTGCCCCATAACTCCGAATTGATAAAATTGCCGATACGCCCCGCGCCCAAACCGATAGGCGCCAGCGGCGCGATAATATCGGTCAATTGCAGCATGCTGCATTGCTGCTTTTTGGCGAACAGCCACATCGCGATAAACACGCCCAACATGCCGCCATGAAAGGACATGCCGCCCTGCCAGATTTTAATCAGCACCAGCGGATTCTCCAGGAAACCGGCAAAATTATAAAACAGGATATAGCCGATCCTTCCGCCCAGGATGACGCCGAACGCGCCGTAGGTCACCAAATCTTCTATGGCTTCCGGTTTGATCGGCGACCAGGGCTGCTCTGCGCGTTTTTGCCCTATAAACCATACAGCGGCAAAACCGATCAGGTACATCAGGCCGTACCAGTGAATCTTTACCGGGCCTAAACTTAATGCGATGGGGTCGATTTGTGGGAAAGTCAGCATAATTGTTGGATGGGTTTATTGAAAGAGTGGTTGCTTTATATTCATCGCACATTATTGTCGATACCTTCACTCCCCTCTCCTGCTGGAGAGGGTTAGGGTGAGGAGATTTAATAACCGACAATGATGTGCGAACACTATATTTGTCGTAATTGTATCTTTAGCCGCATCTACCAGCCTAATAAGATTTACCGCTCAAGCAAATGCCGACCGGTTCGCTGGCTCTAACTTGACCTGCATAGCTGCCCATCCTGTCCTGCTAATGGAACAGTGTTTTAATGTCGCGGGAGCTGTGCAGAACCCTGACAATGTCGGCGCCATCTTTAAGCGGAAGATAAAAAATCAGATAACTGCCGACCGGAAAACTCCGCAAATCTTGGGCCAGTTCATCGCGGCTTTCCCCTAAGCCCGGGAATTCAGCAATCAGGAGGCATTTTTCTTGGATGGAATCCATAAACTTATCGGCGTTATTGGGGCTGTCCTGTGCGATATGCCACCAAATCTCATCAAGATCGGTTTCGGCCTGGGGCTTTTTTAACAAACGCGGCATTATTTTGTGTTTTCTTTGTCCACAAGCCGTTCACGCCCGCGTTTTTTGATGCTTTCCATGTCCAGTGGGGTCGATTCGCCGCTGTCCATCCCAAGCCTGATCTCTTTTTTCAGTTCCTCAAGGCGCAGGCCGCGAACCTGATCACGTTCCTCCATGAGGCGCAAGGCATCACGGATGACCTCGCTTGCCGAATGGTAAAGGCCACTGTCCAGCTTGTTTTTGACCAGCTCTTCAAAATGAGGGGTAAGGGAAATGTTCATGGGTTTTGCTCCGCCGCTAAAATAACAACAAATAACAATTTATGTTATTTTTAACGGGAAGTCCACAATAAAGACCAAGCCTGTGTAGTGTCGCTTTCTCAATACGCTAGGCTATTGCACTGTATGGATCGCGGCTTATATTCCAACCCAAGGGCTTGAGGCGGTCGCGTATTTCTTCATCGAGCTTAACGCCTATAATGACAGACATGGATTCATCTCCAATGGTTGCTACTGTCGCAACCATCATAATTTGCGAAAGACTGAGTCCCTGAGTTGACGGTGAAACCCTTTGAGTCATAAAGCTTACAATCAGACAATTTATATCTGGATTGATTGGACTCATGTCGGTAATTTCTGTTTCCTTTTTTGAAGAATTTCATCAATTAACTCTGAACTATATTTAGTTCGCATTCTGTTCAAGAATAATGGTTCTATGTCTTTTGCAAAACCTAAAAGACCTTGAAGGTTATATATCTCGGTCTCAGATAGCAGACGAAGAGAGCACTTGTGGATTAATGTGCTGATTTCCCTTTTTCGATCTCTTCCCAGAGAGATATTTCCGTCATTATTAATAATTAATCCAGTAATTCTCCTTTGGTGCTTCCTTGATAAATGTGTTGTTTTCTTAGCATTGAATTCTAACCGAGGGTATTCAAGCTTCTGGACAATTTCCCTAATCGCTGGTTCTATTTTGCTGGAGATTCCTTTCGTATTTGTCGAAAATGTAAGGTCATCAGCATATCTGGTGTAAGTAATACAATGCTTTAAACACCAAGCAGAAACTTCGCGATCAAATTCAAACATGATCGTATTAGATAGTACTGGAGAACTTGGAGCACCAATACTGAGACACAATCCATCCCCTACTTTATGTTTTATACAAGCAATCCTAGCAATATCTTTAATATCTTCAGTACAAAAACTTCCTTCTAAATGCTTTGAAATGTGCATTACAAGGTCATCGGCTCTTATTGATGTGAAGAAATTTTCGAAATCAAATTTGGTTATATAACTATTGTTTTGGTGTGCAGTAGCATTCTTTTTGATGCTTGATCCTTCTTTATAGGCCATCGAGCATTCATGTATTGGCAGCTTTTGGAATATATTTTTTATCAACCAATGTTGAATAAACTTTGTTTCTTTTGCTGGTTGCGCAATGACGCGTACACCACCACTTCTTTTTGGAATGCTATAAACTTTATAAGTATAAGGGGCACGCTTAATTAATCGATTAAGCTGGCTTTCGCTTATTCCTAGAGATTCCTGTAATCTCTTCCTAAGACTACCGTTCATTTTTCCTTAGCCCTCGTTCTGCTTGAGTAATTGCTCTAATCCTATTTCTGTGTTTTTTCGAGTCCTTGTTATAGTACTCAACACACTCCATTTGAATCCTAAGGGCGTCTGGGTGCTCTTCACTTTTGAGAGATAATCGAAGCCTGTGATACGGTTCCTGACTACGCATATAAAAGGTTGGATCACCGTATGTTTCTTTTTTGATCAGATTAAATTCTTCTAGAAGAAACAGCTTTCGTCTCAGCTCAGATTTATTGATTACCACCCCAATTAAAGTTAAATACTCTAAAATTTCACTTTCCTTTAAGGCGCTAAATAACTTGATGATTTCGCATATTAAAACAATGATATGTGTAGGTTGAAAGCTCTTAAATACATGGGTCTTATTTAGCTTTCCTAACTCCTCTTTTATATCTGAAATTATGTCATCAATAATCTCAGCCGTGATATTTACAGGAGATTTAATATCCCAGGGGTAACTCTTGACGCTAGATTGATGTTTTTCGGCAATGAATCTAAGTATGCCGAGGTTGATAAAGGAAGGATCGTCTCTAAAGTCGCTTGACCTTATTGCGATTATCTTTTCACTTAGGTCGGGGAGCTGGGAAAACGCCCCTAGCTCTACTAATGAACCAGAACTTTCCAAAATAATAACAACAAGTGAGCAAATGCTCGCAAGATCAGCTTCAAAATCCATTAGATTCTTAAAGATACCATCAGATTGCCATGATTTTATCTCTTCAGGTCTAAATATCTCATATGCTGTGTTAGACCGACTGATCGCATCTCTCAACGATGCCAAAGGTAGATCGGGATCATCAGGATGATTTTTTATGTTAACTGGGCCTCCGCACAAAAGTACTATAGGAGTATCAGAAAGCTCCACTCTACTTTTAGCGAAGTCAACGTTGGATAGCAGTATAGGCCTAGGGTCTTGAAAGTCTTCCTGCATAGAAAAAATGATCTTTACCTAGAGTCAACCGCAGATAAAAGCTGCGGCCTGGAGAGAGTATGCGAACGGAAGGCCGCAGATTTTATCTGCGGAATAAATCCAAGCAATTAAATAGAGTCTGGCTAATCGCCCGACTAAGCTTTAAAGTCATTAAACTTTTTATAAGCTTTATTCACGTAAAGAGCGTTTAAATTATGACTTGCACCAACTTAATGTGTCAAGGCGTGTTTTGGGGGCTTCAATGTTCATTTTTAGGAAATCTCTAGGGCAATAAAGGCCGATACTTGCCTGTCATTTTTCATCAAACATAACGTTTTTTAGACAGGTTAAGAAAACCAAATGCTATTGCGTGGTGTCGCGAATAACGCTTTACAAATATGCAGTGGTTCTTCACAAGCACGACATTTACTTTACTATCAATCAGCCTCAGCCAAAATTGATCGAATTGTTTCTATCGTCACAAACAAAGTCATCGGCTGCAAAAGCGATTCCACGAAACCGCGTGAAAGGTAGAACTGCTTGGCTTGGTCGGAAAGCGCATGAACCAATAGGGCAAACACTCCGGCATCACCGGCGACGTTGACTGCCCGTAGCATCGCATCGCGCAGCAGTGCCTGCCCGATTCCCTGATTGTGGTAGCGCTTATCGACGGCGAGTCGGCCCAGCAGCAGGACCGGCAACGGGTTGGGCATGTTGCGCCGCATCGTCTTGGGTGCGCCCTCGTGGCTGATCGCTCCGGCCGACAGGCTGTAGTAAGCAATAGCATCAGCACCGGCACACAACACGAAGCAACGGGAAGGGCCGGGGGCATGATTCTTAAACACGCGTTTTTTGAGCCATTCGTTCAGGGATGGTTCGCCGCTATCAAAACCAGCCAACTCATGATTAACCGTGATCGGCGCGGGCGGTGTTAAATCAAGCGCGCTCATTTCTCCCAAGGCGCTTTGGTCTTGAGCAACCGGCGTAACTTGTCAGTCGGCGGCAATGGCTGATCGAGCAGTGCCTGAAATTTAGCAAAAGTGCCTTCATCGACGGTGAAGAATGCTTGGCCGAGCAGCACGTCTTCCGCTTCGCGGCAGGCGGCTTCAAGCATAAAATCTGAGTGGCTGCGGCCCAGGCGACTTGCGGCTTGGTCGATAAGATCGCGTTGCCTGGCCTTAGCGCGGATGTTGATGGAAACGGAAGCCGCTTCTTTGCTTTGTGCATTTGGCATGGCTGTACTCCTTTGTATGTAGCCTGAGCATATTTATTGTATAGAAGGTTACAACACAGGCAGCCCTATTTCCCACGCCCCGCTCTCATCGTTGTGAACAAGTGGGTGCCTCGAAAAACCTGTTCCGTTCATGCTTCGACAAGCTCAGCACGAACGGAACAGGTTGATTGTCCTAGAGCCGTTCGCATTGAGCTTGTCGAAATGCGAGATTTTTTGAGGCTCCCAAGTATTTCAAAGCACATCAAGCTATACTGCCTGACGACCTTCGGGTTAATGCAAATCCATTCCGGCCAGATTTGTGCCGGAATGACGGTGTAGCGCATTACTGTTTTTAAATAATATGTGTCTAACTTAACTGGTAAAATTGACCTGATTAGCAAGCTATTTCAGCTAATTCCAAAACCGTCGTTCCGGCAGGGATTGCCGGAACCCAGATACCATGGATGGCATGGCTGAATCACATCCCTGTGTTCTGGATACCGGCAATCCCTGCCGGTATGACGACTTAGGATATGGTCAGTAATAACTTCCCGATATTGAACGGATGAAATTTTTCCGTTCGCCCTGAGCTTGTCGAAGGGTGGGCGGAAAAATTTCGTCCCGCCGCGTCAAGCCAATCATGCTTCGACAAGGCCTTTAGTCCTGAGCGTAGCCGAAGGGTCAGCACGAACGGCTTGACGAGCGAAAATAGTAATTTCGGGAAGTTATTTTTAACCAAATCCTTAGTTGAAGCATTTTTGCTAATCAGGTAGTTTTTTGGAGCCAAAACCATGTCAGATAATTATCGCACTCGCCAAACACTTTCTCGACTCTGCGCTCTGCTGCTCTATTTCATCGGATTCTCATGTTATTCCTCTTCACTAACATTCGTTGACAATGGCCATATCGTCAAAACGATGGAGACCGATGAACTGGTTCAAAGCAGTGGAACAAAGACGTTAACCGCAAACAACCCGACCGATTCGAGAATCAAATCTTATCAAGGCGTTTCTTTAATTCTCCTGTTGGACGCCGTTTTCAATTCAGATTGGAAAGACCGCGACGCGATTAAATTTACAGCATCGGACGGATACCAGCCTATCATCCCCATTAGCGTCATCCTCAAGCACAACGGGATCATCGCCATAGGAGAAAACGGTCAACACGGGTTTTCGCAGCTGCTTAGAAACAATCGGGAGACCGTCGATCCGGGGCCATTTTTTTTGGTGTGGGAAAATATCCAAGACATCGCCGCCAAAAATGAACCTTGGCTCAGTTGGCCGTGGCAATTAACGACCATCGAATTAACCTCATTCGAGCGGGAATACCCGCAATCAACGCCGCCCGCCGTCAGCCAAGAATCTGTTAAAAAGGGTTTTTTGGCATTTCGGCAACATTGCATAAAATGCCATGCCATTAATGGTGACGGCGGCAATATCGGACCGGAACTCAATTATCCCGTCAGCGTTACCGAATACTGGCAGCCTGAATGGCTGGTCAGATTTATCGCCGATCCGCAAAGTGTGCGGGCAAACAGTAAAATGATCCCGTTTTACCGTGATGTCGGTAACCGGGAGCAACTCATCGCTGATATTGTCGAATATTTGAAAGTGATGGCAAGCAGAAAACCGTTGAGTCGTTAGAGGAGTCGATTGCCATGCCTTATTTTCTATTCAGTATTGTTTTGCTTGTTAATGGCTGCGCTCTACTAAAGCAAGGTGAAATGCCTGCCATTACCGCCGATGACAATGTCAGCCCATCGTTTGTTATTCCTAACGTTAGAGATCGGATGCTGTACCTTGCCCGGCAGGAATGGGAATTGTTCGGCCGTCCCGAAGTCAATTACGATATTGAGCCGCCTTCACTCACTTATCCAAGTGAAGCAAGCCATGGTCATGAAACTCTACCGCCTTTTTTCAGCCGAATCTTCATGTATTGGTATGCTGTGACAGATCTACCGATAATCGGGCATGAAGGGGAGATTAGGCCCTGGTCGGGCGCTTTTATTGTCTGGCTAGCTCGAAGTTCAGGGGTGCCTGAAAGCGATTTGCCTTCTACCGTTTTGCATTGGGATTATATTGAACATGTGATGTCGGCCGGTTCCGAAGACAGGTTTGTAAGCCATGACATCAGCACTTATGCCCCTAAACCCGGAGACATTATTTGTACGCCACGGGGTGAAGCTTTTATCCAGTCAATTCGCAGCTATAACGATCTAAGACGCGGGGCTTACCACTGTGATTTAGTGGTTGCACAACGGCCTGGAGAGCTTGACGTAATAGGCGGCAATGTCCTGGATGCGGTCACTTTAGCTCATATCAAACTGGACGGAGGGGGAAAGGTGCTGCCCACAAAAACCAGGCCATGGTCGTTGGCGATAGAACAGCGAAATTAAAATACGAGTATTCAAGAATGGATGCATCAACCAGGCAAACCATAAGATCAGTCTGGTTGTTAAGGTCTCATTAAATTTTAGAGTCAGTAAAACTGACGTGGTTTTTCACTCACTCTGTTCATTCGACATGTCAGTTCTCATAATTAGTCACCCCTGAAAAACCCTCTATCCAATTGAAATATTTAATTAATATCTATTTTTAAGCCCATCTTTTCGACCGGAAATGCTAAAATATGCCCCTGTTTTCCGGTCGAAAGGG
>NZ_JAZGVT010000037.1:0-44801 GCF_036440755.1 Methylobacter sp. Wu8
TTCACCAGCGTTTGCGCAAGGGTCCTGCTGATGCCCGCAGCTTTGGTGATGGTCACTGTCGCCGTGCCGCCGGTTACGCTGACGTTTACCGTCATGGCGTTGGTCGCCGTGGATGCCACTGTCGCTAAATCAGTCAGTGTTATGTCGCTGCCGTCGATGTTCAGCACGTCGGTGGACGCTACGTTGCTGACCGTCAGCGTCAGCGAGGTGATAGTCTGGCCGTTTTCCACCGTGCCTATCGCCGCCCCGCTGAACAGCGTCACTGCCGCTCCGCCTTCGGTAAAGGTTGGGTTGGAAGCCGTCGCCGTCAGTGTCGGTGTGTCGTTTACCCCCGTGACGTTGATGGTCACCGTGTCGGTATCGGTGGACGAGCCGTCCCCTGCGGCGATCGTCAACGTGGAATAGCCGGAACCGAAAGCGTTGGCGATAGGCGTGTATTGGAGCCCGTCAAGCGCGGTATTGATGTCCGTTATTGTGCCGCTGAAAGTCATCGTTTCGTCGGCGCTACCGTCGCCTGTGGTGAAAGAGAGCCCACCAGTGCCTGCCAATGTCAAACCACCGCTACCGGACGTCACCGACAGGGACGTGCTGTCCTGGTCGCTGACGGTGATGGCGTTGCCGTTGCCGGAGGAAAACGTAAGTGTCGTGTCTTCCAGCATCGTCTGGGCGCCGGGTACGGTGTTGACGGGCGGTACGGTAGTGATGAAATCGTCAAAGGCATCGGTACTCGAATCAAAATTCACTGCGGTGATGACCAGCGTATCGATGATCGTCGGAGAGCCGAACGAAACCGATTGAAACCCCGCCGCCGCGCTTGTCGTATCGGTTCCGGCCGTGGAACCGCTCAATTTGCCGGTAAACGTCCAGGCTGCGGACTGAGACTTCACCTGTATGCTGGTGAAGCTGAACGCGCCGCTCGCATAGGTGATGGTGATGGTTTCTGTCGTATTTGTATTGGTGGAATTGCTAAACGGCGTCACGGCGCCCGTGCCGCCCACGCCTAAGCTGCTGTCCCAAGCAAAACTACCGCCATCGCCGCCGCTGAAAGCATAGGTGAAGCCGTTCAGCGTGAAAGAAGACGGAAACGCGCCTAGACCGGGATCGGTATTGTAATTTTCAGTAAAAAGCAGATAGCCGTAATCCGCAGTTTCTGCGTCCGTCAAGGCGATGGAGGATTCAACAACGCCCGTCTGGGTTTCCAGCCGCCAGTCTCCTCCCAGCGCCGCCGACCCGGTGGGGCCGCTGGAAGCCGCCACATCCGCCCCGGTCGCGGACGCCAATTCGGAAACAAACGCCGCGCCGCTTGCGCCTGCCCCCACATCGCATCCGTACAGCAATATGTCGCCGTTTTGCGTCAGCGCGCCGCCGATGACGGCCAGTTCGCCGGAATATTGCTGGAGATTCTCGGAACTCAGAAACGTGGCGCCGAACAGCACCGCCCCGTCGGAACCGTGGGAGACGATGTGAATGGCGTCGATGCCGCTACGCCCAGCCAGTATTTGCGCCATCTGCGCCAAACCGTCCTGTCCTGCATCCAGTACATACACCTCCGTGCCGGGCTTAACGCCATTCTCCAGTTGCTGGTAATCGGCCACGTTGTTTTCGATAAAGACAATTTCATTGCGTTGCGGTTCGGCTGCGGGGGGTACAACATCAGCCGCGGCTTGAGCAAGCTTGGCGGCATCCTGATCAATGACGGCGGTATCTTGCATCAGGGGATCGGAGTCGGTCACGGCATCTGCGGTTGTCTCCGCCGCCGCACCGTCGAACATGATGCGCGGCTCCAACATCATCATGGTCCGGCAGGGTTTGATTACTGGAGCTGGCAGGCTTGAATTTATCTTGCCTGTTTTCCATTTGAACAGGTTTTTGATAAATTTCATGTCGGCGCTCTCAAAAATAACAGGCTATCGTAGAGAGCTTGAGTATTTTGCGCGTTGTCAGTGTAATTTAAGGCGGCGCAAGGTGATAGTTGTGGGGGCTTGATACGCATAGCAAGACCTTAAAGGGAAGAGATAATCTATTTACCCACCTCTAAAATTTCTTTTACTGACACCGGCAAACGCCTGTATTAAACCAAATTTATACGCCAAGTCATTTGCGTTATTAGAGGGCTTCTTTGCCCTGAAACGTGTTCCTTGTTTCAGAATACTTGTGAACAGTAGAGGACATAAGGCAATAAAACAATTCGTGCAAACACTTACTCTATCGGGAAAGACGACTGTTTTGTAGGACGGAAGCCTCTTTGGAAGAGGGATTCCGCCACATGATGAATGGATAAAAGGCTATAGTTCCCGCGTTGCGCTGAATTTAATGTCCGGCCAGCGCTCTTCGGTCAGTTGCAGGTTGACCCTGCTGTTGGCGACATAAACCAGGTAACCGCCGCCGTCTTCGGCCAGGTTGTCAAAGGCCTTTTTCTTGAACTCTTCCAGCTTGGCCGGTTTGTCGGAACTGACCCAGCGCACGGTTGAGATAGGTACGGCATCGTAAACGCATTCGACGTTGTATTCGCTCTTAAGCCTGAAGGCGGTGACGTCAAACTGCAACACACCGACCGCCCCCAGAACAAGGTCGTTATTCTTTAACGGCCTGAATAACTGGGTCGCGCCCTCTTCGGTCAACTGCACCAGTCCTTTTTGCAGGGCTTTGGCTCTTAACGGGTCTTTTAACACCACCCGGCGGAATAATTCCGGCGCAAAATAAGGAATGCCGCCGTATTTAAGCGTTTCGCCCTGGGTAAAGGTGTCCCCGACCTGAATGGTGCCGTGGTTATGCAGGCCGATGATGTCGCCGGGGTACGCTTCTTCGACGCTTTTACGGCTGTCGGCCTGGAAGGTGATCGCGTTCGCAACCTGGATATTTTTACCGATACGCACATGATGAATCTTCATGCCTTTGTCGAATTTGCCGGAACAGACTCTCAAAAAAGCGATCCGGTCCCGATGCGACGGGTCCATGTTGGCCTGCACTTTAAATACGAAGCCGGTAAAGTTGGGCTCTTCCGGCAACACCTCGCGCTGCTCGGCCTGCCGAGGTCTGGGCGACGGCGCATATTCGGCGAACGCATCCAGCAATTCGATAATCCCGAAGTTGTTGATCGCCGAACCGAAAAAAACCGGCGTCAGCTTGCCGGCCAGATAGTCTTCAAGATCGAATTCATGACTGGCGCCTTTGACCAAATCGATTTCATCCCTGAGTTCCTGGGCCTGGTCGTCCAGCAGCTCGTCCAGCTTCGGGTTATCCAGGCCTTTGATGATTTCGGCCTGGGCAATCTTGCCGCCATGCTGGGCGCTGAACAAGTGAATTTCATCCTTATATAAATGATAAACACCCTTAAAACGCTTGCCCATGCCGATAGGCCAGGTCATCGGCGCGCATTTGATCTTCAGGACATTCTCGACCTCGTCCATCAATTCAATGGGCTCCCGCCCTTCTCTGTCCAGCTTGTTGATGAAGGTCAGAATCGGCGTGGTACGCAGGCGGCACACCTCCATCAGGTTGATGGTTCTTTCTTCAACGCCTTTGGCGACGTCGATCACCATCAGCGCGGAATCGACCGCGGTCAACGTGCGGTAAGTATCCTCGGAGAAGTCTTCATGGCCTGGGGTATCGAGCAGGTTGATAATGCTGTCCTTATGCTCGAACTGCATCACCGAGGTGGTCACCGAAATACCCCGTTCCTTTTCCATTTCCATCCAGTCGGAAGTCGCATGACGTGCGGCTTTACGGCCTTTTACCGAACCTGCGAGCTGGATTGCGCCTCCGAACAGCAACAGTTTTTCGGTTAGTGTGGTTTTACCCGCGTCAGGGTGGGAAATAATTGCGAAGGTTCTACGACGCTTGGTTTCAGAGCTTATTTCAGTAATCGACATGTTTTATGCAAAAATAGGTACGCACGGTACACAACTAAATAGAGTACCCATTGATTTAACGGGGACGAATGGATGATTGAAGGCTTCCCTTACCATTGATGTAAAAAAATCCCGGTGGTGGTCGGCATTACCGGCCTTAAACAGTTAGCCGGACTTTTAAAAAGTCCAGTGCTGCTTCACAACTGCCTGATTTTACCTAATTTAAATAAAATAAGTAAGCCTCCGTCTCTTTGAACAAGGCAAAATGCCCCGTCAGATAGAGCAATACATCCCATCATCCCCGGAAATTAAGCGCATTTGACGATGTAAGACATTCGTCTTTAGGCGCTGAATTACATTTTAGTTTTTCAAGTTCACAAGCGCTCAAACGGCTCTTGTTTTCCCTGTTGCAGTGACAAAAGACAGTTTTAAGATCCTAAATAGCTCAATTGTCTTGCGCATAAAAAGAGTCTATTATCCCTAAAGTTTTGGGACAGGATGTCTTCCAGCCCAATTTTAGTGGCGGGTAGACCGACTTATCCTGATAATTCATCACCGTTTAATCATCAAATGGAGCCAGATATGGACGGCAGCGAAGAAAAGCGACGGGCGAAGCGTTACCTTACTTCTTGCATCGTCGAGCTTGACTCGGGTACGGGCGTAACACGCAATCTGAGCACTACGGGGGTTTACTTTACGACGGATAAGGCTGTTGAGCCGGGCTTGATGCTGCGATGCTTCATTCTAATGCAAAAAGCAGGCGGAAATATAACCCGTCTCCGCTGTGAAGGCAGGGTGGTACGCGCCGCCAAATCGGCGGACGGCTGGGAAGTCGGCCTGCACTTCACAACATTCGATTGGTGATTGCGTGCAATTACTCCGCCAAACAGGCTATCACTAAAATGTTAACGCGAGCATCTCGCAGGCATAAGACTTTTTGCTCGCTGCCGTCCAATTGACGGATATTTAAACGAGGTTTTGTGAAAACACTTTATTACAATCATCCTGATTTTCTTTTTCATGAAACAGGCGCCGGGCATCCTGAATGCGCTGACCGGCTCAGAAGCATAGAAAAAGCATTGGCGGCGCCGGAGTTCTCCAGTTTAATCCGGCAATCTCCGCCGCTCGGTACAAAGCAGCAAATCAGGCTGATTCATCCCCAGTTCCATATTGATGCGATTCATGAGGCTATCCCCGAACAGGGTGAACGCTGCTTGGATCATGACACGGTGCTGTCGCCCGGTTCATGGCAAGCCGCTCTTCGTGCGGTTGGCGCTGTTTGCGATGCCGTTGATAAAGTCCTGACCGGCAAAGCCGACAATGCCTTTTGCGCGGTACGCCCACCGGGTCACCATGCAGAGCCCGCGCTGGCAATGGGATTTTGTCTGTTCAATAATACCGCGATTGCGGCTAATTATGCGCGCCACCACTATCAACTTGAACGCATCGCGATTGTTGACTTTGATGTCCACCACGGCAACGGTACGCAGGCGGCTTTTTGCAATCAGCCCAATGTGCTCTACGCGTCCAGCCATGAGATGCCGCATTACCCCGGCACCGGCCATCCCTCAGAAACCGGCGTCGGCAACATTATCAATGTACCGCTGGCTGCGGGCGACTCGGGCGTTGAGTTCAGGCAAAAATACAGCAGTATTATTTTACCGGCGCTGAGGCGCTTCAAACCTGACTTATTGCTGATTTCAGCCGGCTTTGACGCCCATAAGGATGACCCGTTAGCCTCCATCATGCTGGTTGAAGAGGATTTCAAATGGGTTACTGATGAACTGATGTCCATCGCGGACAGCTGCTGCAAAGGCCGGATTATTTCCGCGTTAGAAGGCGGCTATAATCTCAAGGCATTAGCAGCCAGTGTTGCGGTTCATGTTAAAGCGCTAATGAACGGCTAGCACACTATTACTATGATGAGCCTTGTTAGCCGATTTTTATGATCCCTGATCAGCAAGCCGGATAAACGGCAATCTATTTTTGCGTCGTCAACTCACTTGGACTATAGTTCAAAAATACTTTCAAAATACCCCTGCACCACACATGACTACACAAAACATCATCGACCCGGTTGAAAACCCTACCGCTATGGATAACGGTGTCGGCAATGAATTTTCCTCCGCCATGCAAAAAATCATAGAACAGGTTGAAAAGTTAACCGACATCGGTATTGCGCTTTCCTCCGAAAAAGATACGATGCAGTTACTGGAAAAAATCCTGGTAGGGGCAAAATCCATTACCCATTCGGATGGCGGAACGATATACCGGGTTGACGGCGATACCATTAAAATAGAAATCATCCGTTCCGACAGTCTGGGTATTTGCTTGGGGGGCGAAGGCAATGCGATTAACATTCCCAATATCCCTCTGTACGGAGAAAATGGGGAGCCCAATCTTAAGAACGTCGTTTGTTATTCGTACCACAACAACAAAACCATCAATATCGAAGACGCCTACGACGCGGTAAATTTCGATTTTACCGGCACCAAAGCATTCGACAAGCAAAATAATTACCGTTCCAAATCTTTCCTTTCCATCCCGCTGACGAATCACCAAGGCGAGATCATCGGCATCCTGCAACTGATTAACGCCCTTGATCCTGTAACCAAAGAGATTATCAAGTTCGACTCAGTCTCACAACGCTTTGCCGAAGCATTGGCTTCGCAAGCCGCCACCGTTTTAACCAAGCAGCAGCTCATTACCGAGCTGGAAAACATGTTCGAATCACTGGTCAAATTAATAGCGACGGCCGTTGACGAGAAATCGCCCTACACGGGCGGGCATTGCCGCCGCGTTCCCGAGTTGACTTCAATGCTGACGGAGGCGGCGCATGATACTGACTATGGCTATTTACAGGATTTCAAGCTTAGCGAAGCCGACCGTTACGAACTCACCATCGCGAGTTGGCTGCACGACTGCGGCAAAATCATCACGCCCGAGCATGTCATTGACAAGGCGACAAAGCTGGAAACCATTTTTGACCGTATCCATTTGCTGGAAACGCGTTTTGAAGTGCTAAAACGCGATCAGGAAATTGCCTATCTCAAACAGCAGCTTGCTGATCAGCAGGTCAATAAAGCCCCGTCGCCGGAATTGGAACAAAACTTCCAGGCAGGTATCAGCCAACTAAACGACGATTTGGCGTTTATCCGCCGCTGCAATACCGGCGGAGAAGCGATGTCGGATGGCGACATTGCCCGTCTTCAGTCGTTACAAAAGCTTAGATGGTCGTTGAACAATGCCGATGCGCCGTTATTAAGCGATGAAGAGGTTTACAATTTGAGCATATTCAGAGGCACCTTGACCTCGGAAGAACGACATATCATCAACAATCATATCAACGTCACCATTTCGATGCTGGAAGCCATTAAATTCCCCAAGCATCTGCAAAACGTCGTTGAAATTGCGGGCGGTCATCATGAGCGCATGGACGGCAAAGGCTACCCCAAAGGACTGAACCGGGAAGAAATGTCGATTCAGGCGCGGGCAATGGCCATAGCGGATGTCTTCGAGGCGTTGACGGCAAAAGACCGGCCTTATAAAGCAGGAAAAAAGCTTTCCGAAGCCTTATCCATATTGAAGAAAATGAAAGAAGAGCAGCACATTGATCCCGATCTGTACGATGCCTTTATTGAACAGAAAATCTACAAAAAATATGCGGAAAAATTTCTGGATGACTTCCAAATTGACATCGATTAAATAAACAATCTTGCAAGGTGCGCATCACGCACCCTTTTCCAAATCTTCAAGATCAATAAAGGCCGCAGCGCCCCCGGCTTCTGATGAAATTCACTACTAAATGGCTTAAATCTTACCGCTTTTTGGCATGCACCCTGGTCACGCTGTTATTCATCGCACACACTGCGCATTGGCTGTATATTCCAACCCTGCAACGCATGGAAAACATTTTATATGACTTGCGCTTGCGAACCACCGTTGTCAACACCGTAGACCCCCGCATTGTCATTATCGACATTGACGAGGAAAGCCTCGCCAAAGAGGGACGTTGGCCTTGGCGTAGAGATAAGCTGGCCTATTTGGTCGATATGTTGTTCGATTATTACAACATTAAACTGCTAGGCTTTGACGTGGTTTTTTCCGAGCCGGATACCAGCGGCGGCGTGGAGCTACTGGAAAAACTGGCCTCCGGCCCGCTACAAAAAGATGCCGATTTTCTATTGGCATTGGAAACGGTGCGCCCGCAATTGTCTTACGATGACATGTTTGCCAAAAGCCTTGAAACCCGGCCTGTTGTTCTGGGGTATTTCACCAGTCATATCACCGAAAAGACCCCCGAGATAGGCATACTGCCAAGACCTTTGGCTGCGGCGGACGGATTGCCGTTCAGCTCTTTGCTGTTCAAAGGAAAAAGTTATGCCGCCAATCTGGCAAAACTGCAAACGGCGGCGATGTCCGGCGGTTTTTTTAACAATCCCAATGTTGACGAGGATGGTGTTTACCGAAGACTGCCGCTGCTAATGAATTATAACAACCGGCTGTATGAAGCATTGTCGCTGGCATTGTTCAGAACCTTGCTGGGCATGCCGGAAATTAAATTCGTTACCGGCGAACACTATGGCAAAAATAACTACGATAGCCGTCTGGAAGCCCTGGAGATTGAGAACTTCCACATCCCCGTTGACGAGAGCGGCGCCCTTTTAGTACCTTACCGGGGACGGCAAGGAAGCTTTACTTATATTTCGGCAACCGATGTACTTAATGGTGTAGCCGATGTGGAGAAATTAAAAGACAAAATTGTTATTGTCGGCACCTCGGCGGCGGGTTTACTCGATTTGCGGGTAACGCCGGTACAAAACATCTACGCGGGGGTCGAAGTGCATGCCAACATTCTCAGCGGCTTACTCGACCAAGCCATCAAATCCAGACCCAACTACATCCTTGCGGCTGAATTGGCCGAATTGCTGTTAATCTGCTTGGCCGCAATCTTTGTATTTCCGCGTTTACCCGCGTTGTTATCCGCTGTTGTCTTCGGCATATTGCTTGTCTCTGGAATAGCGTTCAATTTTTACTGTTGGGCAATCTGGAACATCGATACCTTGTTGGCGACCCCCATTACCTTATTGATCGCCCTGTACGGTATCCAGCTGTTTTTCGGTTTTTTCTTCGAAAGCCGTAAGAAAAAACAAATGGGCAATATGTTCGGCCAATATATTCCGCCCGAATTGGTCGAACAAATGAGCCAATCGGATGAAGAGTTTTCTTTGAAAGGCGAAAGCCGGGAAATGACCGTGTTATTTTCCGATGTCCGGGGCTTTACCACCATTTCCGAAGGCATGGAGCCGCAGGAACTATGCGAACTGATCAACGGCATTTTGACCCCGGTAACCAGCGTCATACACGAATCCAAAGGCACTATCGACAAATATATCGGCGACGCGATCATGGCTTTTTGGGGAGCGCCGATGCACAACCCTCAACATGCCGCCTACGCTGTAAAAGCGGGCCTGACAATCTTGCAAACCTTAACTTCAATTCAGCAGGAATTTAAAGCCAAAGGCTGGCCTGAAATTGACATCGGCATAGGCCTTAATACCGGAAAAATGAGCGTCGGCAATATGGGATCGCAATTCCGCATGGCTTACACGGTGATGGGCGATGCGGTCAATTTGGGTTCGCGCCTCGAAGGGCTTACCAAACAGTACGGCGTAAAAATGATTGTCAGCGAAAGCACTCTTCAGGCCGCCCCTGAATTCGTTTACCGGGAACTCGATAAAGTCCGCGTCAAAGGCAAAAACAAACCCATTACTATTTACGAACCCTTGGGGGCAATGGAAGACGTCAGTTCCGAACAGATGCGGATTCTCGACTTATTGAATCAAGGCCTGCATGGCTACCGGCAACAACAATGGGCCAGCGCGCAAATCATTTTCGAGCAATTGGCCAAGCAACACCCAGATGACAGATTATATTCCATTTATCTTAAACGGATAGCCTACTACCTTGAATCGCCGCCCGGAACCGACTGGGATGGTGCGTTTACCCATACCAGCAAATAATTTTGTAAGAATTAACTCACATTTTTTATCACGTTCATGGAAGGAATAGGTATAACTACTTATCTAAATGTTATACTAAACAAACTATTAACGTGGAAGCGGGCCGATGAAAAACAACCGTAAAAAACAGCCGACGGATCAGCAGTCATTGTTTGACGCAAACCTGTCTCTGCGCCGCGCGCTTAAGCTGGCTCTTTTAGCGGCACTCTACCCTGCTTTTTCTTATGCCAATCCTGAGGGGGCGCAAGTCGTCAGCGGACAAGTCAGCATTGACGCCGCTACGCCGGGTGTGACCACGATCACCAACAGCCCGAATGCGATTATCCAATGGCAAAATTTCAACATCGGCCAAAACGAACTCACTCAATTTATTCAACAAAACGGCCAAAGTGCAGTACTCAACCGCATCATCGGCCAGAACCCCAGTGAAATTCTGGGACAATTGACCTCCAACGGTAAAGTCTTCCTAATAAACCCCAACGGCATCGTGTTCGGCGCAGGCGCTGCGATCGATACCCAAGGCCTGATTGCATCCAGCCTCAACCTGAGCGATCAGGACTTTCTTAGCGGCAACTACCATTTTATGGCGGGTTCCGACGCTGGCAAGATAGTCAACGAAGGCATTATCCGGGCCGGAAAGGACGGCAATGTTATCCTTATAGCCCCGCAAATTGAGAACAACGGCATTATCAAGAGCGATGGCGGCTCCATTACCCTGGCAGCCGGACATGAACTGACCATTACCAACCTGGATGACCCTGATATTCGTTTTCAAATCCAGGCGCCCGCCGACAGCGCCGTTAACCTCGGCAAGCTGTTAACCGACGGCGGCGCAATCAACGTGTTTGCAGGCACGATCAAACACAGCGGCGAGATCAATGCCGACAGCGTCGAAGTTGACGCGCAAGGCAATATCCGGCTGGTTGCGGCGCAGGATATAACGTTAGCGGCCGGCAGCAAAATATCGGCTAATAACAGTCAGGGCAATGCAGGAAACATCCATATAGACAGCCAGGACGGCGCCACCCTGGCACAAGGCGTCATAGAAGCCAAGGCCGGCCAAACCGGCGATTCGACTTCGCTTACGACAGGCAAAGGCGGCAACATAGAACTGCTCGGCGAGCGGGTCGGCGTACTCGGCCAAGCGCGTATTGACGCAAGCGGCGAAAACGGCGGCGGACGGGTTTTAATAGGCGGTGATTATCAAGGCAAAAACCCCGCCATACACAATGCCAAAGCGACTTATGCCGGCAAAGATACCGTTATTAAAGCCGACGCCAAAACCAATGGCGATGGCGGCAAAGTCATCGTCTGGGCGGATGATATAACACGGGCCTTCGGTTCGATCAGCGCTCAAGGCGGCATGCAATCCGGCAACGGCGGTTTTATCGAAACATCCGGGCGCCAATACCTCGATGTCGAGGGCGTTCGGATCAACGCTTCGGCTGCGAATGGCCGCTCAGGTTCTTGGCTGCTTGATCCCAATAACATTAGAATTATTCATGCCACCGGCACTTCGTCAGACGTGAACATGAGTGCAGCCAATCCATTTGCTCCGCCCTCGGATTCGATAAACTCTATAATATCCGATTACACAATCAATCGGGCTCTTGGCGGCTATACCAGCGTTTCGCTGACTACATCAAGCGGAAGCTCGGCCGGAAGCGGCGATATTTTCTTTGACGGCTCTTATGGTTCGATCGTAATAAGCAAGAATTCATCCGATACGTTTTCGACCACATTGACTTTTAATGCTTTCAACAACATTAAGTTTCTCTCTTCCGGCAATACAACTTTCGAAACCACTTCAACAACCGGCACAGACGGTCTTACCGTCGTGTTCAATCCCGGCGCCGGCAAGGTCATGGTAGAGAATGGAGCAACCCTGAACCTGAATGGCCAGGGAGCTAATTTGGAAGCTCAATTAAGCGGCGGAAAGACCTGGGAAAACAGCGGAACCATCAATATGCTGGGCAAGTCAGTTATCCGTCCCTATCTGTCCTCGGCATCGACCTTCGAAAACCTTTCCGGAGGCGTGCTGAACATCGGTTCGACCGGGACTTGGTCATTTCTCAGTAATTCGAGTACCCAAGACGGTAATATCAACAATGCCGGTACCGTCAACGTTAATCAGAGCACCTCTTGGGAAGCCAGGTTCTCGCAAGCCGCAGGCGGGATACTCAATCTGCACAACGGCTTATCCATGCAGCATCTTGATGTCGCTGCGGGTACTATCAATATCGACAGCGGCAAAACGCTATGGATACCTGAAACCCACGCAGGCTATTACAAGTTTAACGGCGCATCCATCAATGGACCGGGACGCCTGCAGATTGGCTACGCAGTTTCAAGCTACTCACCGACAGTCA
Organism: Methylobacter sp. Wu8; assembly: GCF_036440755.1. Taxonomy (NCBI): domain Bacteria; kingdom Pseudomonadati; phylum Pseudomonadota; class Gammaproteobacteria; order Methylococcales; family Methylococcaceae; genus Methylobacter; species Methylobacter sp. Wu8. The sequence continues at coordinate 12,244 of NZ_JAZGVT010000037.1, forward strand.
CTTTCAATAATGTCAGTACCAGCAGTCTTACTCTATTACGGGAGGAAAAAGGCACATTGGTATTTTCCGGCAGCAATACCTTCGCCAATACTAAGTTTTTCGCGAATGGAACAACCAATACAAACTGGTTCATCATCCCAACGGCAACCTACACCGGCAATACCGAATGGTGGGCCAAGGGGAATATTACGCTGAGCAATAATCTGAGCACTTCCGGTAATATCACATTGGGCGCCGGATGGAACGCCAATATTGCCACTCCGACGACGACATCGTCCGGCATGATCACCAATAACGCCGCCTTAAGCGCCGCCAATGTGACTTTCAAGGCCGGAAAAATGGCTCTGGGCGGCACCATCAATGGCAGCACCGCTGTCAGTTTATTAAGCACTAACGCCATCGATCTTGGCGCTATTACCACCGGCGACGCATTGACTACGCTTGAACTGAGCAGTGCCGAGTTAAACACCATCACCACACCGATCCTGCGCATAGGCGATGCAAACAGCGGCGCCATTACCGTCAAGTCGGCATTGGGAAACACCTTATCAACGGACGCGCTGAAAAATATTTCCAACCGGCTGAACTTGACTTCCGGCGGCGCCATCACCCAGGCTTCCGGTGCAACAATAGCAGCCATCCCCGGACTCAGTTTATCAGGATCTTCAGTCACATTGACCGAAGCCAACCCGGTCGGCGTCATTTCCGGTTCGACTTCAGGCGGTTCTTTTTCATATAAATCGAGTAACCCGATTTCCGTCACCACTGTAGACGGCGTTAGCGGAATCACCACCAACAATGGCGCTGTTTCGCTGACTGCCGCCACAGGCGACGTGTCGATACCCGGACAGATCAATGCAGGCACCGGCAACGTTAATCTGACGGCCACTACCGGTTCGGTCTACGGCTCAGGCACAAGCCCGGATATTATTGCCGGCTCGCTCGATATCAGCGCATTCATCAATATCTACGGCGTAGGCGGGTTGCATACCCAGGTCTCCCAAATCGGCAACCTGAGCGCATCTACCGGTTATATTAATCTTCGGGATTTTGGCACGACAGGAATAAGTCTTGGGCCAATCAGCGCCAGCGGTAACATTGCAATCACCGCATCATCGCCGATCACAGTGTCTGGCGGCAGCGGGATTACTTCATCATCCGGCAATATCAACCTTGCAGCCGGCAGCGCTTCCGTCCTGACCGTTAACGCCCCGCTTACTGTCGGCTCTTCAGGTCAGATTACCCTGACAGGCGGTTCGCTTGCCGGAACTAATAGCGCTGCATATAGCGGATTTTTTACCGGTACTAATACCAGTAGTAACAGTAACAACAGTAACAGTAACAGTAACAGTAACAACAGTAATAACAACAACAGTAATAACAACAACAACAACAACAACAACAACAACAACAGCAACAGCAGCAGCAGCAACAGCAACAGCAACAACAGCAACAACAGCAACAGCAGCAACAGCAGCAACAGCAACAGCAGCAGCAGCAACAGCAGCAGCAGCAGCAACAGTAGTAGTAGTAGTAGTAGTAGTAGTAGCAGCAGTAGCAGTAGCAGTAGCAGTAGCAGCAACGCTGACAAAAACAATACGGACGCTGCTTCGACCCAAACAGATAATGATAACGATGAAGACGATCAGACTAACAATCCTGTCACCCTGGACTCCTTGCCGCAATCGGTGCAAGAAGTCACAACAAACTCCCTGGAACAAATCATATCGGTTGTGGTAGCGCCATCAACTCAATCGGGACAACAGTCAGGCGATCAACCGGGTAACAACCAACAAGGCGGCACTGGCGAATCCTCCGACTCAAGCAAAACAACCACCAATAAGCAGTGCACTAAATGACCGCCCATTTATCCTCTTTCAATAAAACGCCCATACCGGCTCAATCAACTGCAGGAAGCGCTGTAGCGAAACCCGTATGGCGCACCCTTGGTTTCGCCGGGGTTTTTCGGCGAGGCCAAGGACAGTCCTCCCGCGCTGCACTCCTTAATTGGAGTAAACCACGGCAACCGCTGTCTCTGGCGGGTTATGGTTTATGGTTATGCTTATTAATTCTCACCCTACCCGCTTATGCGGAGCCTCAAGTCGTCGGTCACATCAGTTTTGTCAAAGGTAGCAACGCAGCGCAACAACCTGGCGCCGCACCCCGTATCCTCGGTAAAGACACGGAGATTTTTCAGGACGACAACATCCAGACGACCGAGCGCAGTTTTGTGATTGTCGAGTTTATCGACGGAGCCAAAGTTACCGTGCGGCCAAACAGCAACTTCAGTATTGATCATTACGACAGCCAATCGGCCAACAAAGCCGCTCAATTGGTATTGCATCAAGGCGGAGTCAACACCAGCACCGGCGACATAGCCAAAGCTAATCCCGAAAGTTTCCAGATAAAAACCCCGACATCCACCGTTAAACCCACATCCGAAAAAGCTGAATATACGGTAAATATTTGCGACAAAGAGTGCGCGGAAAAAGCGAAGCAAGCAGCCGGGACCCGGACCGAACAAAGCGTAGCCGCTCGTGTAGTCGATATTAAAGGCGAAGTCAGCGCGATAAACCGCGCCGAAAAAGACGCAAAAGAGCGCCCCCTGTCATTAGGCGCCCCCCTGTATAACTCCGATTCCATTCACAGCGAAAAGGACAGTTACGCGCTGTTGGTATTTCCTGATGGAGAAAAAATCACGTTACAGGCCGACAGCGACATGGATATTAAACAATATGACTACAAAGTTAGCGGAAAAAAAGACCGGATTTTATTGCGTTTGACAACCGGCGGATTGCGTGCCTTGACCGGCAGCATCGGCAAGAACGATCATAGCGCCTTTGCGTTGGATACGCCGGTTGCAACAATCGGCATCAGAGGCACAGGTACGGACTCCTATACAGACGGATCATCCCTTAATCATTCCACTTGGCAAGGAACATCGTTTTTGCAGAACGAAGCAGGAGAATTCGATGTGCCGGAAGGAAGCAGCAGCACCACGACCGGTTCGGATCAAATTCCACGGATATATCCCACTCCGCAAAATGCCCCGCAACCGCCCGCACCCAGGCCGGATACCAATAAATCCGACCCCAAAAAAGTATTCGAGTCAAAACCTCCCAGCGAAGGCGATACATCGGTTAAGTCCACTCGGGGAAACACCGCCGTCGAGAATAACAACGGCGGAAAAACCACGGTAAAAGAAGGTGAAACCGGCTCTACAAATCAGGATGGACAAACAACGACATTTCAGTCCGATGAAGCGCCCTCCGGCAATACTTCATCCGGTAATTCGGGAGTATTTGACAACGATCCAGGTAATTCACTCGAAGGTTGTTAATGTAGCAGTGTAAAAGCGCGTTGCATTGATAACCTTCCACGGATAATGCTGAAAATGCTTCGGCACCCCAAAAAATCATGAAAAAACAATACATAACCACACACACTAAAAAACATAAAGAGCGTTAGAGATGAATAAGAAAATTCATTGGTTTACCGCCCGATCCATCGGATCGACTCTAATCGCTGCCGGTTTATACCTGATCCCGCAAGCGTTTTGTCTGGCCGCAGCACCGCAGGAATTCAGATTTAACATTGAGCATTTTTCGGTTGAGGGTTTATCGCCGCTGTCCCAAACGTTTATCGACGACTACTTTAAACCGCTGCAAAACAAGCCCTACACGCTTAAAGAACTTCAAGACGTCAGCAAGGCGCTTGAACAGGTTATCCGCGAACAGGGATACCCGTTTTACCGGGTGGTAGTGCCGCCGCAAACGCTGGCCAGCGGCGATGTCAAACTGCAAGTCATTTCCTTTACCTTGGGCGAAATTGAAGTGACCGGCAATGAATACTTTACCCGCAACAACGTCATTGCCAGTTTACCGGTTCTTAGCAACACCGAATCGCCCAATACCCAGGCCTTATCCGAAGCGCTTAAAGTGGCTAATAAGCATCCGTCGAAACAGGTGCAGGTCATCTTCAAACCCAGCCAAATGCCGGATAAACTGAATGCCAATATTGCAGTCTCGGAACGCCGTCCTTATCAGGCGTCCTTGATAGCCAATAATTACGGCACGCCCAGTTCGGGCGCTTACCGGTTGACTGGCGCATTGCAGTACAGCAACTTGTGGGGCCTGGATCATATCGTCAACGGCAGCTACTCGACTTCTCCCGATCATGCGGATTCCGTAAAGCAATACGGCTTCAGCTACAGCCTGCCGGTCTACCGGCTCAAAGGCTGGTTGAGCGCCTACTATGCCAGTTCATCGGTTAATGTCGGCACCGTGGCGACCGATTTAACGGTGACTGGGGCCGGTGAAATGTACGGCATCCATTATCAGCAGTTTTTACCCAAACTGGGCAAATACGAGCATAGCCTGGATTTGGGCATCGATAACCGCTATTTCATCAACGATGTTCAATTTCAAAGCAGCCAAATCGGCGCCAATGTCCGCAGTGTACCGTTCAGCGTGCTTTATAAAGGCGAATATCCCTGGCAAAACGCTCACACCGGCTATTATGTGCAGTGGGTGGGCAATACCGACTTCGGCGGCCACAATACTGACGTGCATTACCAAGCGTCCCGCCTTAACACCAAGCAAAACTGGGACTTGCTGCGTTACGGCGGCAGTTTTTCGGTCAATGTTGAAAATTGGCTGATACAAACCAGCCTTACCGGCCAGCAAAGCAACAATCCGCTGATCGCCGGGGAACAGCTCGGCATTGGCGGCAGTTTTGATGTCAGAGGCTATGAGCAGCGCGAAACCGGGGCAGACAGCGGTGAAATTGTAAAATTCGAAGTCACTACGCCCGCTTGGCCCGCCCTGAGCCTAGTCGAAGGGCAAAAAACCAATTTATTTGTCTTTTATGACTACGGTCATGGCCGTTTGCAAAGCGCTACACCGGGGCAAGTCAAAGACTGGAACCTGAGCGGCACAGGGATCGGCGCGCGCTTTCAATGGCAGGAGTATTTTCTAGGCAATATTGCCTTTGCCAATGCGCTGGACACTGCCGAAGCGGGGACTACCAAAGCGGGAGACAACCGCATCCATGCCAATATTGTGTTCAAATACTGAAGATTGAGTCATACTCTACGCGGAACTTTATCGCGCTGTTCGACCTTTAGCGCGTTGCACGTAAAAACACTTCCGACAAGTTGACAGACATGCATCAGGCCGCATCCCATATCATTGTCATAGAGCTGGCTCCTCCAGATGAGGCCGTACCGCGTATTAAACTGCTTACCTCCTCCGCTGCCGCATTTTTAGGTTATACCGAGCAAGAACTGATCGGCAGCCCTGTCGACCTGATCTACGCCGCCGAACACGACAAGGTGCTCTGGCGGGCGGCCCTTGCCGATGTAATCGCTGGTAAAGAGCGTGAGCCGGGAGCGGTAAGCTTTGCCTGCGACATACTCACCAAGACCAAGCAAAAAATCCGGGCATCCATATCCCTTAGTCTGTTATCCCCTCGGACAGCCGATAAAACCGGTATTGTTTTGCTGATTCAGGACAAGCCCACCGACTCCGCTGAAGACTTCAGCACTAAATCCGCGCTGGCCGAAAGCGAAGAACGTTTTCGGCAAATGGCCGAAATGACCGGCGAATGGTTATGGGAGCAGGATCCTGACGGCTACTATAGCTACAGCAGCACCGCGGTTACTCAAATACTCGGCTATCGTCAGGAGGAAGTACTCGGCAAACACTATACCGAGTTTTTAGCCCCGCAGGATAAAGTAGACCAACAGCGATATGTGACCAGCCGCCGGCCTTTTTATGCATTATTGTCCCACTACCGGCATAAAGACGGCCGCCAGATACTGACCGAATCGACCGGATTGCCGATTATCGGCAGCGAAGGGAAACTACTTAAATGGCGGGGCGTTGACCGTGACATTACCGCCAGAATGCATTTCCAGGATGCGCTTATCGAAAGCGAAAAACGCATCCGGCTCATTATCGACAGCTCCTTGAGCGCGATCGTGATTATGGATGCTTACGGCATTGTTATCGATTGGAATCGCCCGGCCGAGAAAATATTCGGTTGGTCCAAAGAAGAAGCTATCGGCCAACGCCTTGACCAGTTAATTATCCCCCCCGCACAACGTGATGCGCATCGTCGGGCGTTGGGGCATTTCCTGCGTACCGGTTTTGGCCCATTCATAAACCGGTTAATCGAGCAGACCGCCATTCGCCGCGACGGCACTGAATTTCCGGTTGAACTGAACTTTTCCCCGTTAAAACAGGGCAACACTTATATATTCAGCGGCTTTATCCACGACATAACCGAACGCAAACGCCTGGAGCATCGGTTTCAACAAGCGGTGGAATCGGCGCCCAATGCGATTGTTATGGTCAACAAGACCGGAACGATCGAGATGGTCAATTCGCAAACAGAGACGTCTTTCGGTTATTCACGCACTGAATTAGTGGGGCAACCGGTTGAAATATTAGTGCCGGAGCGCTTTCGCGAAGCTCATACCGGTTTTCGCCAAGCCTACCTCGCCGCCCCGGTATCCCGGCCTATGGGCGTGGGCCAGGAACTCTACGGGCTACGCAAAGACGGCACCGAATTTCCGGTTGAAATAGGCCTCAGCCTGATCGACAGCAAAGAAGAAACATTGGTGCTGAGCACCATCGTAGACATTACCACGCGAAAAGCGACGGAAGCGGCAATCCGCCAAGCGCAAATCAATCTGGCCATTGCCCAAAGCGAAATCAAGATTGCCCAACGCATCCAGGCATCCCTGTCGCCGTCGGCGCCGATCAAATCCAATCATTTTGAAGTCACCGGCTATTGCCTGCCCGCCGACCAAGTCGGCGGCGATTATTTCGATTATTTTTACCGCGATGAAAACCATCTGGACATGATTATTGCCGATGTTTCCGGCCATTCGATCGGTCCCGCGCTGTTTATGGTCGAAACCCGCAGCGCCATTCGAACCCAGGCCGGCGGCCTGGGAACGCCCGCAAAAACCCTAAACGTACTGAACAATTTTCTGTTTGAGGATTTGGACAAGTCCGACTACTTTATCACGCTGTTTTATTTGCAATACGACCTCTCCAACCATCAATTGAGTTTTGCCAATGCGGGCCACCCGCCCCCTTTACTGCTCAGTTCTTTTCAATCCGAATGCAGGCAACTCGATGCCGATGGGTTAATATTGGGCGTATACAAAAATGTGGTCTTTGAAGAAAAAACCACCACGCTGTCTGAAGGCGACTTAATTCTGCTGTATACCGACGGCTTAACCGAAGCGGAAAACGCTGCTGGCGAGTTTTTCGGCCTGAAACGCGTCAACGACATTCTCGTCGAACATGGGCAGGAAACGCCGCAGGCCATCATTGACGCGCTGATGGAACAGCTAAAGCAATTTTGCGGCAGCGAATCCTTTAACGATGATATTACGTTGATGGTTTTTAAGCGGAATTAATGACTGGGCCGCGTTAGTCCAGAAAAGTACAAATGCCGACTCAAAAATAGTCTGAAGCTGCCAGCAACAAAGCGCCCGCGAACACGCCCGCCAGCACATCGTCCAGCATAATGCCCAAACCGCCGTGAACCTTCCGGTCAATCCACTTAATCGGCCACGGTTTGAGTATGTCGAAGAACCTGAACAGAACAAAACCCAGCAGCATCGCTTGCCAACTGAAGGGAACCAGCCACATCGTTATCAGGTAACCGGCAATCTCGTCCCAAACGATGCCGCCAAAATCGTGTTCATCCAATTTTTTTGCGGCAATGTCGCAAATCCATATCCCGACAACCGTCACGATCAGCGTCAACAGACTGTAAACGAACAGATTGGTTTGCGCAAACAGCCAGTAAACCGGAACGGCGGCCAATGTGCCCAAGGTACCCGGCGCTTTTTTTGCCAGACCGGAACCGAAACCGAAGGCCAGAAACAGGATGGGGTCGGACAGTATCTGCTTGGGCGTCAGTTTATTTTTACCCAACTGGGTATTAAGAAAAATGCTCAAAGCCTTTTACCTCTAGTGGTTGGATATTGCCCGATTTGTGCAAGCGCAAACCCGGTTGGGATTCGATAATGCCGATTTTGGCGGCCGCTACGGCCAGCTTATCGGCCTGATCCGGGCTGAGGGTAAAGCACAGCTCGTAATCGTCCCCGGCGGTCAGCGGCATAGCCCAGTCGCCGGTATCGTTGATGTAGGTTTGCACCGCTTTTGACAGCGGCAGCGCGTCCCAATCGATGCACGCGCCTACCTGGCTTTGCTCCAGAATATGGCCCAGATCACCGGCTAAGCCGTCCGATAAATCGATACAGGCATTGGCAACGCCGATTAAGGCCAGCCCCGCTTCAATTTGCGGCTCCGGCCGGTTAAACCGGGTTAAAGCGGCGTCGGAATCGGCACAGCGGTACCCCTGTTTTATTTTCAAGCCTAGCCCTGCATCGCCTAAGAAGCCGGTCATATAAATAAAGTCACCGGGCCGGGCCGCTGAACGCCTCAGCGCCCGGCCTTTCGGAACTAGCCCCATAGCCTGAACGGTCAAAGTCAACGGGCCTGAGGTCGTATCGCCACCGATCAAATCCACCGAATGGCGCTCGGCCAGATTTAAAAAACCTTTGGCAAAAGCCGTCAGCCAGTTTTCATCAACCTTAGGCAGGGTTAATGCCAATGTCACCGAAACAGGCTTTGCGCCCATGCCGGCAAGATCGCTCAAATTCACGGCCAACAGTTTATGCCCCAGCAATTCGGGGTCGGCTCCGGCAAAAAAATGCACATTTTCGACCATCGTATCGGTGGTCACGGCCAGCTCATAGCCGTCTGGAATGGACAACAGCGCGCAATCGTCGCCTATGCCCAACAGCGTTGAGGGATTGGCGATATGTTGCTGGGTGAAAAAACGCCGGATTAGGGAAAACTCGGAAAGGGGCATGAGATTAGGCTAAAGGCTAAAGGCTAAAGGCTAAAGGCTAAAGGCTAAAGGCTAAAGGCTAAAGGCTAAAAGTATAGGCCTTTCCGCCCTCACCTTGCGCCTTTCGCCTTTATTTCCATCGCCCTTTTTTGCTGCGCGACTTTGTCCAGTATGCCGTTGACATACTTATGGCTGCCGTCGGCGCCAAAATATTTGGCCAGATTAATGCCTTCATTCAACACAACCCGGTACGGCATATCCAGTCGATGCAACAACTCGTACACGCCGATTCTTAAAATCGCCCTTTCGACCGGGTCAATTGTATCGACAGGACGGTCTACAAATTCCGACAGCACCTGATCAATAGCTTCCAGATTTTTAGGCACACCGTAAAACAACTCGACAAAATAACTTTTCTGAGCGTCTTTCAATCGCTCTTCTTCCAGGAACTGCCGTTCAATCTCGCTAAGACTCTGACCGGCCATCTGCCATTGATACAATGCCTGTACAGCCGCTTTTCGGGCATTGGTTCGAGCTTGACTCATTAGTTTTCCAGATTATTAAATAAATTGACCATTTCAATGGCCGACATGGCCGCTTCCGCGCCTTTATTACCGGCTTTGGTGCCTGCGCGCTCTATCGCCTGTTCAATGCTGTCGACGGTTAACACGCCAAAACTGACCGGTACGTCATATTGCAGGGAAACTTGGGCCAAGCCCTTAACGCATTCACCGGCGACATATTCGAAATGCGGCGTACCGCCACGGATTACTGCGCCTACGGCGATGATCGCATCGTATTTTTTAGTCGCCGCCACGCGTTGCACCACCATCGGCAATTCAAACGCACCGGGAGCCTTGACTAGATGAATATCCGCTTTGTTGGCGCCGTGGCGCACCAGCGCATCGATCGCACCGGCTTCCAATTGCTCAACGATGAAACTGTTAAAGCGGGAGGCTACGATGCAGAATTTTCCGCCTTGAACGAGCAAATTCCCTTCAAAGGTTTTTAGTGTTGACATGATGTTTCTCTACTGTGTGATTAACTGGTAATGTTATTGGAATCGCGTTGTAACAATTAATTGATTCACCACGAAGGCATGAAGGGCACGAAGAAAAACCAGGGTAAAAACGTCGTGCCCTTCGTGGTATTATTTTTTTAGCCTATAAAGTCAATATCTTCAACCCACATGCTCGGCGACTTCCAAATCAAAGCCTGACAACGCGACATACTTTTTCTGGGTGCCTAAAACTTTCAGTTTGCGCACACCCAGGTCGGCCAGGATTCTCGCGCCCGTGCCGGTGGTGCGCCAATCTTCGGCTCCGGCAGCCTGGACTGGATTAACGATGCCGTTATCTTCCAACTGATAATGATGTATCAGTTCCGCCAGCGACTTGTTATCTTCGCTTTGCCTGATAATCACCAGCACTCCGCGCCCTTCTTCGGCTATTTTCTGCATGGCCTCGCGCAATGAAATACTGCAATCGCTACGTTTGGATGCAAACACGTCATCGAGCAGATTCCGTGCATGAACCCTGACCAACACCGGTTCGTCGCCGTAAACCTGGCCCATGACCAGCGCCAAGTGCAGGTTATTGTCATTCCTGTCCTGATAAGCATAAAGCCTGAAATCGCCGAATTCGGTCGGATAAGCGCATTCGCTGATGCGTTCCAGGGTGTTTTCGTGCTGGATACGGTAATGGATCAAATCGGCGATCGTGCCGATTTTAAGGTCGTGCTGCTTGGCGAACACCTCCAGATCAGGGCGTCTTGCCATCGAACCGTCTTCATTGAGTATCTCAACGATAACCGCGGCCGGTTCGACGCCTGCCAACCTGGCTAAATCGCAGCCCGCTTCGGTATGCCCGGCCCGGTTCAATACGCCGCCGGATTGCGCCATTAACGGAAAGATGTGTCCCGGCTGCACCAGATCGTCGGCCTTGGCGTCCGCCGCGACTGCGCATTGAATGGTGCGCGCCCGGTCGGCGGCTGAAATGCCGGTGGTTACGCCGGTTGCCGCCTCGATAGACACGGTGAAATTGGTGGAATGCGCCGTTTTGTTTTCATTGACCATCAACGGCAAACGCAATTGCTGGCAACGCTCGCCGGTCAAGGTCAAACAAATCAGGCCACGGCCGTAACGCGCCATAAAGTTAACATCTTCAGGGCGCGTGAATGAAGCCGCCATAACCAGATCGCCTTCGTTTTCACGGTCTTCATCATCCATAATGATGACCATTTTGCCTAAGCGTAAATCTTCTATAATTTCTTCGATAGTATTCATTTTACCCTTGGGCTTAGCCTAAAAAACCGCTTTTTTGCAATAATTCTTCCGTGATGCCGCACTGGCTTTTAGCCGCCGCCTCACCCTTGATTAACCGCTCCAGATAACGAGCCAACAAATCCACTTCCAGGTTGACCTTGGTTCCGACCACCGCGTCACCCAACGTCGTCTCCTTGAGCGTATGCGGCACGATGTTAACGCTGAACACGGCGCCGTCGACTTCATTGACAGTCAGGCTGATGCCGTTGATGCAGATAGAGCCTTTTTCGGCAATATATTTGGCCAGGTTGTCGGGCGCTTTGAATTTAAAGCGGAAAGAACGTCCGTCCGCCTGCTTTTCCGTTACCGCGCCGATGCCGTCGACATGGCCGCTGACGATATGCCCGCCCAACCGGGTTGACGGGGTCAAGGCCAGTTCCAGATTAACCGGCGTGCCGACTGCCGCGGCATTCAATGTGGTTCTGGACAGGGTTTCATTGGATACATCGGCGCAAAAATAATCCGAGCCCAGTTCCACTGCGGTCAGACACACGCCGTTGACGGCAATGCTGTCGCCCAGCGCGACATCATGCAGCGGTAATTTTCCGGTCGCTATGGTCAACCTGCAATCGCCGGCTTTCTGCTCGATTGCCGATATTTTGCCCACTGCCAAGATAATGCCTGTAAACATTGACGCCCCTACAATGGTGTATAAGTTAATTTTAAATCCCGACCGATCTGCCTGACATCGCGCAATTTCAACTGCTTTTTGTCGGCCATCTGCTGCAAACCCGGCAGGTTAAACAATCCGCGCCCTTGGTCGCCTAAAATACAGGGGGCCATATAAATGACATATTCATCGACCAAGCCTTCAGCCAGCAACGCGCCGTTAAGCACGAAACCCGCCTCAACAAGCAACTCGTTGATTTGCTGCCGGCCTAAAAAATCCATCACCGCATGTAAATCCAGCCGCCCGTTTTTTCCCGGCAGTCGATAGACTTCAAAACCCGCCTGCTGCAATGTCTGTTGTTTTTGTTGGTCCTCTGCACAGGTCAAAATCAGGCTGCGTCCCGGAAGCTTAACCATCTGCGCGGTAACAGGCATGTTTAGCTCAGTGTCCAAAACGACTCGGATCGGTTGCAAGACGTCTACATCGACACGCGCATTCAACGCCGGATCGTCAGCCAGCACGGTGCCGATGCCGGTCAAGATCGCCGAACTTTCCGCTCTTAGCCGATGCACATCGGCTCTGGCCTCGGCCCCGGTAATCCATTTGCTTTCGCCCGACGCCATCGCGGTGCGTCCATCCAGACTCATTGCCAGCTTGCTGCGCACAAACGGGCGATTTTGGGTCATGCGCTTGATGAAACCGCGATTCAACGCCATCGCGTCTTCCTGCAACACGCCGCAGGATACTTCAATCCCCGCAGCTTTAAGCTTTTCCAGCCCGCTGCCCGATACCTGCGGATTCGGGTCCTGCATGGCCGCAACAACCCGAGCGATTCCGGCTTTTATCAACGCATCGCAACACGGCGGCGTCCTGCCCTGATGGCTGCAAGGTTCCAGCGTCACATAGGCGGTCGCGCCCTTGGCATCCGGCACATTTTTTAACGCTTCGATTTCCGCATGGCCTTGGCCCGCTTTAACATGCCAGCCCGCCCCGATCACCGTATCGTCCCTGACTAAAACACAACCTACGCGGGGATTAGGATCGGTCGTATAGCGGCCTTTTTTCGCCAAGGAAATGGCTTGCGCCATATAGAAAGCATCGTGCGGCGCCGTCATTATTTCTTCTGCAAATGTTCGATCATATCGGTGAATTCACTGACATCCTGAAAACTGCGATAAACCGAGGCAAAGCGCACAAAAGCGACATGATCGAGCAAACTGAGTTCCTTCATGACTTGCTCGCCCAACTCCTGCGCCGGTATTTCCCGCTCACCCTTTGCCATCAAATCCTTTTTTATCCGATTGATCGCGGCTTCGATGTCATCGCTGCCTACCGGCCGCTTTTCCAGCGCCCTGAGCATGCCCGCACGCAGTTTATTTTCCTCGAAAGGTTCGCTTATACCGTTACGCTTAACAATTCGGGGCAATGTTAGCTCGGCCACTTCATGCGTCGTAAAGCGCTCCTTACAGGCGTTACATTCGCGTCGGCGGCGAACCTGATCGCCTTCATGCGCCAATCTGGAATCGAGAACCCGCGTATCTTGCGCCCCACAAAACGGACATCGCATAGTTAAGCCACTGTTTTATATAGATCGATGACCGCCATGAATGGAGGAAATGCCGTCGACTGCAAGAAGCAGCCCAGGAAAATCGGTCGTCAAATTTGAAAACCGCTAATTTTATAACACTCTGCATTTTATCTGTATTTTATTTTCTAAACTATAATGTCCGCTCAACCACACCGCTCAAGGTAAAGCTAAATGAAAGAACAAGAAGGCGTCATCAAATATCAGTTAAATCATACGCAACAACCGATTGATCCTTTATTCCCATTAACCGAAATCAACGCGTGGCGGACTATCGCAGTCCGGCTTGAACTGATTGGACAAGTCCCGGATCGATACGACAACATCGGCTTCGGCAATATCAGCCAAAGAATCGATCCGCACAGCAACCAATTTATCGTCAGCGGAACTCAAACCGGACATATCGAGCAACTCAGCCGGGAACATTATTGTCTTATCGTCAAAGCGGAACCGCACCGGAACCGGATTGAATCCTGCGGCTTATGCAAGCCCTCTTCAGAGTCACTGACCCATGCCAGCGTTTACGCCCAGGACAATGCCATTCAAGCCATCATTCACGCACACAGTCCCGACATCTGGAAACATACCATAGCGCTTGGACTGCCCCACACGACTGCCGACGTTCCCTACGGTACGGTAGAAATGGCGGCGGCTGTTGAACACTTATTCCAATCCGGCAAGCTGTCGCACACTTCAATATTTACCATGCTGGGGCATGAAGACGGCGTTGTCGCTTTCGGCAGAAACATGCAGGAAGCGGCCTGGGAACTGATTAAACACTTATCGCTGGCTATCAGCATTGAACAACAATCGCTTAACCGATAAAATGCAAAGCTTTATCAGCAACTGTTAATGAAATATGCCGGAAATACTGATCTACACCACCAATATTTGCCCTTACTGCATGATGGCTAAACGCCTGCTCGACAAAAAGGGCGCTCACTACACGGAAATTAATGTGGATGCCGAACCCGGTTTAAGAGAAGAAATGATGCTTAAAACCAAGCGCCGGACGGTTCCCCAAATTTATATCGGCGATTACCATGTCGGCGGCTTTGACGAGCTGCATGCGCTGGATCAACAAAAGAAACTGGATGATTTGCTGAAAACGGCATAAATGAGCGGCAACGGTCGGGCATAAACCGCATGCCCGACAGGCTTACAACCCCCTTAAAATATCCTTTTTAATATCCTCAACATTTTCCAATCCTACGGAAATTCTTATCAAACCATCCTTAATACCGGCCGCCGCTCTGACTTCCGGCGCTAATCGGCCATGCGTGGTGGTTGCAGGATGGGTGATCGTGGTTTTAACATCGCCCAGATTTGCGGTAATCGACAGCATTTCAGTCGCATCGATCAGCTTCCAGGCGTGATCCTTACCGCCAGTCAATTCAAAACTGACTACGCCGCCGAAATAACTTTGCTGACGCTTGGCCAATTCGTGCTGGGCATGCGATGCCAAACCGGGATAATGAACCTTGGCGACTCCGGCCTGTTGTTCGAGCCAAAGAGCCAACTCAAAGGCGTTGTCGCAATGCGCTTTCATCCTGACCGCCAACGTTTCCAATCCGGACAAGAACACCCAGGCGTTAAAAGGACTCATCGTCGAACCGCCGGTGCGCAGATAGGGGTAAATATACTTTTCTATAATCTCTTCACTGGCGACAACGGCGCCGCCGACGCAACGCCCTTGCCCGTCTATATATTTGGTTGCCGAATGGACAACAATGTCCGCGCCTAATTCCAGAGGCTTTTGCAACACCGGCGTACAAAAACAATTGTCCACGATCAGCAGGCAGCCGTGTCTGTGGGCTATGTCGGCAAGCACCGAAATATCGGCAATTTCAGTCAACGGATTGGACGGCGTTTCCAAAAACAAGAACCGGGTATTGGGCTTAATCGCCGCCTCCCAGGCCGATGCATCGATCAAATCGACAAAATCGGTCTCAACGCCGAATTTGCCGAAATAATTCTGGAACATCAACACGGTATTGCCGAACACGCCGCGCGAACAAACCACATGATCGCCGGCTTTGAGCAGCCCCATGCCGACCGCCATGATGGCCGCCATACCCGAGGAGAATGCCAGGCAGCGTTCGCCTTTCTCCATTAACGCCAGTCTTTCCTGAAACGCGCTGACCGTCGGGTTGGTAAAACGGGAGTAAATATTGCCCGGCTTCTGGCCGGTAAAGCGCAAAGCGGCCTCTTCGGCGCTCTTAAACACATAACTTGATGTGGCGAAAATCGGGATGCTGTGCTCATCTTCATGAGTACGTTGATGCCCGGCCCTGATCGCCTGGGTTTCCAGAGAGTAGTCGTTCCAGTTAATGTCTTTCATTTGTCTTTAAACGTATTTATTTATTAAAAAGATCAGGCAAAAGGCTAAGGGCGAAAGGCAAAGATCGGCCGGATTGGCCCCTGTTTTTTGCCTTTCGTCCTTAGCCTTTAGTCTTGCTTGCTCCTCAATCGCCGTTTTGCATGCCGATGATGAAATTTTCCGAGTTTTTTTCCGCTTGCGCACTGTCATTGCGCAACGCCTCGGTGCGCTCCAGATACGCGTCGTCAATATCACCGGTGATATATTCCTTACTAAAGCAGGAGGTATCGAAGTGCTTGATGCTCTGATTGCCTTTGCGAACCGCATCGATCAAATCGCCCAACTCCTGATAAATAACCCGGTCTGCGCCTATTGCCTCGCAGACTTCATCTTCTGTACGGTCATGGGCGATCAATTCATGCGCGGCCGGCATATCAATGCCGTACACATTCGGATAACGCACCGGCGGCGCAGCGGAAGCAAAGTATACCTTTTTAGCGCCCGCATCCCTGGCCATCTGGATAATCTGCGCAGACGTAGTGCCTCTGACGATTGAATCATCAACCAGTAATACATTCTTGCCTTCAAACTCCAGGCTGATGGCGTTTAATTTTTGCCTGACCGATTTCTCCCTCATTTTCTGGCCCGGCATGATAAACGTCCGGCCGATATAACGGTTTTTTATGAAGCCCTCACGGTACTTTACGCCCAGCAGGTTTGCCATCTGCAAAGCCGCCGTTCTGCTCGTGTCTGGAATCGGGATAACGACGTCAATATCATGATCCGGCCAGTCTCTTTGCACTTTTTTGGCCAACTTCTCGCCCATACGCAACCGCGCCTTGTAAACCGAAATACGGTCAATGATTGAATCCGGTCTGGCAAAATAGACATACTCGAAAATACAGGGGCAATGATCTATCTTGTCGGCGCACTGCTTGGTGTGCAATACACCTGATTCTTCAATAAATACCGCTTCGCCAGGCTCAAGATCCCTGATCAGATCAAAGCCCAACACGTCCAGCGCAACACTCTCGGAGGCTATCATGAATTCCGAACCCTGCTCGGATTTTCTTTCCCCAAACACGATAGGCCGGATACCGTTAGGATCCCTAAAACCTAAAATCCCGAATCCTGCAATCATAATTACAACAGCATAAGCCCCGCGACAACGGCGATGCACGCCGGAAACCGCCTGGAAAACATCGTCCACGCTTAACTGCAATTTACCCAAACTCTGCAATTCGTGAGCAAACGCATTCAACAAAACTTCAGAGTCCGAATCGGTGTTGATATGTCGTTGATCTTCTACGAACAGCGCTTTTTTCAGCTCTTCGGTATTGGTCAAATTACCGTTATGGGCAAGGGTCAAACCAAAAGGAGAGTTGACATAGAACGGTTGTGCTTCGGCAGAGCTGGTGCAACCGGCCGTTGGATAACGGACATGAGCAATACCCATATTGCCTTTCAATCTCAACATCTGAGCATTGGTAAAAACATCACGGGTCAAGCCGTTTTCCTTGCGCAAATGCAGCCTGCCGGCCTCACAGGTCACAATACCGGCGGCATCCTGACCTCTATGTTGCAACACGGTCAGAGCATCATATAACTCCTGATTAACAGCTTGATGTGAAACTATAGCGGCAATACCACACATTATTTTTTAACCTGCATTGTTTTATAGAAATTAGCGATAACTGATGAATTCCGCCATACCTGACGGAATATGATCTCGCAACCAGACGGCGAGCAACTGAAAAGGCGGAATCAGTTTTGATTCTGTCCACCATGAGTCTTTGGGCAGGGACGTCAGTCCCGCCAGTAAAACAACGATTGTAACGACAATCATGCCGCGAACAACGCCAAAAATCATCCCACCGAAACGATCCATGAAGGTTAATCCGGTGTCTTTAGCCAATACACTCAATAGAAAACCGATTAAACCGCCAAGGCCAAGCGTGATTGCAAATAACGCCAAAAAAGATGCTGTCATCTTGGCAAGCGGGTGATTGATGGTCGAGTCAAGAAAACCGGAAAACTCACGACTAAACCTCAAGCTCACCCAAATGGCCAGTACCCAGAAGACCAATGAAAAAAACTCCCTGATAAATCCGCGCCGCAGCCCCATTACAAGGGAAATAAAAACAAGCCCGATAAGCGTAAAATCTATCCAGATCATGCTTTCATTGCCCGCATCACTCGGATATCAAAATTGCCTTTATGTTTTGCTTATCCAGTCTTAACTTCATTGCCGCGGCCTTTTTCCCGTCAAGCTCAGGACCTACCCGAAGACGATATGCGGTTCCCTTATCTGTTTCAATGGTATCCAGCGAGGCAGGCACGCCTTGTTCACGCAAGCTGTCCCAAAGAGACATTGCATTTTCTTTTTTACTAAAACTGCCGAGCTGAATATACCATCGCACCAATTTTGCATTCGTTTTAGGGGCCGCTTCCGGCTTTTTCGCTTCCGCGACAGCGGCGGCAATGCTCTTTGCATTACTAGGCGTCTTAACGGCCGGTGGTGGCGTGGCTTCAGCCGGAGTTCCGCTGGTTTTGACTGCTGGCGGTGCAATTTCAGGTTTTTTAACCGTTACCGGCTTTACCGGCTCTACGGCTTTTTTAACCTTTGCAGCCGCCTCTTTAACCGCCGTTTCTGCGCGAATATCTCTGACTTGCGCCTTGGGGGCTATGCTGTTGCCTTCTACAGGGCGTAAGCGAGAAGCTGCGGCTTCTGCCGATACCGGAGTCTGTTTTTGACGTTGCTTCGGCAGATTGCCTTCAGGTTCGACGGTTTCTTCCGCATTGGTATAACCTTCGGATTCGGCATATAAAGACTCACCGGAACGCCCCTGCTCCGCTTGACCGGCTTCGGGCTCTTCCGTCACCTCTTCCGCAGCTCCGGTGCTTTCAAGAGTATCGCCCGCAGTTTCGGTGGATAAAGGCTCCGGGTCCGGCAACTTTAAAACCTGATCGGCGCCGGCCGGTAATTTTGCAGCCGTATCGGCGCCTGAACCACCTGAAGCCGGAATACTCAATTCGCTTACTACCTGCCCACTGTTATCGACAGGATCATCGAACAGCATCGGGATAAAAATAGCGCATAAGGCCGTAACAACGACGGCGCCAATCAAACGTTGTTTTAATTCATGATCCATTTCGTCTACTCACTTATTCTCAAATTCAACCAAGCACTCAGATACCAAAAAGAAAGATCCAAAAACCAGTAACAGATCACCTTCATTCGACTGATTTTTTGCGGCCGCAAAGGCTTCAGTGAAATCGGCAAAACCAAAAGAAACTCTGGACACGGAACTTTGCGAAAAAATTTCACGCATAACCGATTCCGTAGCCGCTCTGGGATTCGCCAACGGCGCGAAAAACCAGTCGTAAACCACTGGATTCATAATTTCAAGCACACCGGCGATGTCCTTGTCTTTCATCATAGAAAAAACAGCATGGATGCGTCTGCCGGGAAATACAGCGGTCACATAGTCAGCCAATGTTCTGACTGCCTGGGGATTATGCCCCACATCCAGCAGCACGGGGATTTCGCCGTCAATCAGCTGAAATCGTCCGGCTAAATGGACATTTGCCAGTCCCTGCCTGATTGATGTTTCGGTGACCGGCAAAACCCCGGCCATCTTGGTCAACGCAAAAATAACCGCCGATGCATTACGATATTGATGCTCGCCTTTTAAACCCGGATCGGGTAATTGTAGCATTTGCCGGTCGGCAGAAAACCAATCCCATCCTGTCGTCTGCTTTTTATAAGTAAAATCCTTACCGATACAATACAGCAAGGCATGCTGCTCAATAGCGCTCTGTATCAATGATTCGGGAGGGGAGGGATCGCCTGTGACGGCCGGGGTTTCCGCCCGGAAAATACCTGCCTTTTCCCGGCCTATCGCTTCCCGTGTACCTCCCAGCCACTCAACATGGTCAATACAGATACTGGTCACCAATGCCACGTCGGGGTCGACGATATTGACTGCATCCAGTCGTCCGCCGAGGCCCACTTCCAATAATTGAACATCGACGCCGGCACGGTGGAATATGTCCAACGCAGCCAATGTACCAAATTCGAAATAGCTTAACGAGGTATCGCCCCTTACCGATTCTATTCGGGCAAATGCCTCGCAAATCCGGTCATCCGAAACAGGTTTGCCGCCTATTTTTATTCGTTCATTATATTTCAGAATATGCGGCGATGTGTAAGCGCCTACCCGATAGCCCTGCGCAGTATAAATGGCCTCAAGATAAGCGACAGATGAGCCCTTGCCGTTGGTTCCGGCTACGGTAAGGGTCGGTGGTTTGACATAATCAGGGTTTAGTGCATGAAAAACTTGCGCCGCCCGCTCCAAGCCCAAATCAATTACTAAAGGATGTAAGCTTTCCTGCCATTTCAGCCAACCCTGTAGCGAATCAAAATGTATCATTAACCGATATTTGTCAGTCTTCCTGATCCGGCTGATGGCCGGCATCATCCGCTTCAGCAATGACTTCCAGATCTGTATCCGCAGCGGCGCGTTGGGCAATAGCGTCTCTACCGGCCATCAGTATCGCCAAAATAGCGGCTATTTTGTCGCGCATTTCACGCCTGTCGATAATCATATCGATAGCGCCATGCTCCTGTAAAAACTCGCTGCGCTGGAAGCCTTCCGGCAGTTTTTCACGGACGGTTTGCTCTATGACTCTGGGGCCTGCAAAGCCGATCAAGGCATTGGGTTCGGCAACATTAATGTCGCCCAGCATGGCTAAACTGGCTGAAACGCCGCCCATGGTCGGGTCGGTCATAAACGAAATATACGGCAGTCCCGCCTCGGACAACTTGGTTAACGCCGCGCTGGTTTTCGCCATCTGGAACAATGAAAACAACGACTCCTGCATACGCGCGCCGCCACTGGCCGTAAACACAATAAACGGTACGCCCAATTCCAGGCTTTTGTTGATGCCGCGGACAAATTTTTCACCGACCACCGAACCCATCGACCCGCCCATAAAACCGAAATCGAACGCAGCTGCAACAATATCCCGGCCCTTTAACTGACCTTTCATGACCACCAGCGCATCGTTTTCTTTAGTCTGTTTTTGCGCCTGTGTAACACGGTCTTTATATTTCTTGCTATCTTTGAATCTCAACGGATCGACGGGCTTAACATTTTTTCCGATCTCTTCATGGCCGCCCTCGTCCAAAAACATATTCAATCGCGTTCTGGCCGAAATGCGCATGTGATGCTCGCATTTTGGACAAACACTGAAATTTCTTTCCAGTTCCGTATTGTAAAGAATCGCATTACAGCTAGGGCACTTATTCCACAATCCTTCAGGTACGGCGCCTTTTTTATTCGACCCTTCCGTTCTAATTGTTGAAGGGATTAACTTTTCAAACCAACTCATTCATATGCCCCATTGTGTTGCTGTTGCCTGATGGACTTTCTTGCGTCAACCCATCCTACTTATCTATTCTCTAGTTATCCATTGCCTGGCGCATGGCGACCAATAACTCGACTATTTCGTTTTTAGCACGTTCCGGCTCATCCAGATTGGCTTCAATTTTGCTGATCAGAGCGCTGCCAATGACTACACCGTCACCTAAGCCTGCAACCGTCTTTGCCGTTTGTGCGTCTTTGACGCCAAAACCGATAGCCACAGGCAAGCGGGTATTGGCCCTGATTCGATTGAGCTTGGCTTCGACATCCGCAGTATTCAGATGTCCGGCGCCGGTTACGCCTTTCAGCGAAACATAATAAATATAACCGCTGCCGGCAGTGTCCATTTTCTTAATACGCTCATCACTGCTGTTGGGCGCCAATAGAAAAATCGGATCAATGTCACGCGCTTTCAGCAAGGCAACGCATTCTTCCGCTTCTTCCGGCGGCAAATCGACAGTTAAAACACCATCAATCTCGGCGCGTTGGGCGGCATTGGCAAAATCTTCGTAACCCATAGCTTCGATAGGATTCACGTACCCCATCAGCACCACCGGCGTATGTTGATTGGTTTTCCGAAATTCCGCCGCGATCGCCAATGTGCGCCGTAAGCTCATTTTATGTTCTAAAGCGCGCTCACTGGCCCGTTGAATAACCGGGCCGTCCACCATAGGATCGGAAAACGGCACGCCCAATTCGATAATATCAACGCCGGCTTCGACCATTGCATGCATCATCGGCAAGGTAAAACCGGGTCTCGGATCGCCAGCGGTAATAAACGGGATTAACGCCTTGCGGCCTGTTTTGGATAATGCTTCAAATGTAGCGGCTAATCGGCTCACAGTTCTATCCCCTCGCGTTGCGCCATCGTTTGCATGTCTTTATCGCCGCGACCGGACAGGCAGACAATGATAATGTCGTCTTTGCTCATAGTCGGCGCAAGCTTCATCGTGTAAGCCATCGCATGGCTGGATTCCAACGCTGGAATAATGCCTTCCATCCGGGTCAATGAATGAAAACCTTCCAACGCCTCATTGTCGGTAATATTGACATACTCGGCCCTACCGGTATCTTTCAGCCAGGCGTGTTCAGGGCCTACGCCCGGATAATCGAGACCCGCTGAAATGGAGTGCGTTTCGATGATTTCACCATCGTCATCTTCCATCAGGTAAGTCCGGTTGCCATGCAGCACGCCGGGACGGCCAGCGCATAAAGGCGCGGAATGCCGGCCTGTTTCAATGCCGTCGCCGGCTGCTTCGACACCGATCATTTTTACCGAACGGTCGTCGATAAACGGGTAAAACAAACCGATGGCGTTCGATCCGCCGCCAACGCAGGCAACCAGCGCATCCGGCAAGCGCCCGACTTGGTCCAGGCATTGCTGCCTGGCTTCGCGGCCGATGATGGCCTGAAAATCCCTGACCATTGCTGGATAAGGATGCGGGCCCGCAACCGTACCGATGATATAAAAGGTGTTGTCGACATTGGTCACCCAATCCCTGAGCGCCTCGTTCAACGCATCTTTTAAGGTTTTTGAACCGGATTCAACGGCGACAACTTTCGCACCCAGCAACTTCATCCGGTACACATTTAAAGACTGCCGCGCAACATCGACGGCGCCCATGTAAACCACGCATTCCAGGCCCAGCCTTGCTGCAACCGTCGCCGTCGCCACGCCATGCTGACCGGCTCCGGTTTCGGCAATAATCCGTGTCTTTCCCATGCGTTTGGCCAACAAAGCTTGACCGATCGTATTGTTTATTTTATGTGCGCCGGTATGATTCAAATCTTCGCGCTTTAAATAAATCTGCGCACCGCCAAGCTCCCGGCTCCAGCGTTCGGCATGATATAAAGGCGAAGGCCTGCCCACATAGTATTTTAAATCGGCATCCAGTTCCGCAATAAACTCAGGATCGTTTAAATACTGCTGATAAGCGGCATTCAATTCTTGAATCGGCGGTATCAATGTTTCGCCGACGAACATTCCGCCATAAGGGCCGAAGTGCCCTCTCTCATCGGGCATATTATATTTTTCTGTCATATTATTATTCTGTCACCCTCGTTAACTTCACGTATGAATGCCGCCATTTTTAGCGCATCCTTAACACCTTTTTCCGCTTCCACACCGCTGCTGACATCCAGCGCATAAGGTCTTACTGTCTGCACCGCTTGCCTGGCGTTGTTCTCGTCCAAACCTCCCGCCAGCACGATAGGCAAGGCGCAATGCTCAGGAATTTTGTTCCAGTCAAACCGACTGCCGGTACCGCCTTTTGCTCCCGGATCATAAGCATCCAGCAGCAGCCCTGCCGCATCATGATATTGCCGGGCCAAACCTGGAATATCGATGCCGTCCTGCATTCTCACCGCCTTCATATAACGCTTGCCGTAAAGCCTGCAAGCTTCAGCGGGTTCATCGCCATGAAACTGCAAACAATCTATCGGCACTTGGTCCAAAACCTCATTTATCCGCGACTCTTGCTCATCGACAAACAAAGCGACGACCGAAACAAACGCGGGCAAGGCATTAACAATCTTAACAGCCTGACCAATATCGACATGTCTCGGGCTTAGCGGGTAAAACACCAGACCGATAGCATCCACGCCTAACCGAGCCGCACAAACAGCATCTTCAACGCGGGTAAAGCCGCAAATTTTAACGCGAGTTCGCATAAAGTGGTATGAGAATTTAACAAAAAAGAGTTAGCCGCCTAGAATACCATAAAATGGCATGATGATTTTGTCTGTAATCACAACAAGGGTTAAGTAATAAAAATCATGGGTTCTGTATGCCGGCTTAATGCTCGTGCTCATGATCGTGACTATGTTCATGATCGTGTTCATGGAAATCAGCCGCAGGAACTTGCAGCGACTTAACCGCCACACCGTATTTATAAACCATCAAGCCGCCCAAATCGGCGCCCAGCATCATTAATCCACAGAGCAACGCCGCCAATATCAGGAAAAAACTGTTAGCTCCGCCCTGAATGATTCCGCCGCTTTTCATGCGCCAAGCCGACAATAGAACCGCCAAAGAAAGTACGGATACGCCTAAATGTTCGTGCCGCTCCATAATGGCGTGAACATTCTCCCCATGCGGGACAGAACCTGCGGCAATGAAACCGGCGATAACTGTAAATACCGAGGCTACTGCCCCCAAATACAGCAGCCAGCCGGCGACATTGCGGCATTGCGGTTTTTTAGCCAGCGTACCGAACAGATCCAAAACGAAAAATGTCGATAAAAATGCAATCGGGAAATGTACCAGCAAGGGATGAATATTATCCATGCTGGAAATGCCGGGCATTAATGCCGGAAAAACACCTGGCGAATCGTGAGCTGTAAGCCCCTCAAAAAAAGCTAGCAGACCTGCAACGCTGTCAGCAATGCCGCCATGATCGCCTCCGCCGTGAACCTGAAAAGATAAAAAATTATTCATATCGACATCACTATATATTTGTAAAAAAGACAATCTACTCGATATTCAGGCAATTGCAAATAAGCAATGCCATGCCTTAATCATGCCGCCTGGCGTCGGCCGGCAGCTTATCAAACACCGGATGTTTGACGATGCCATAATGATCAGGATAATAAACCGCACCCAGGTACAATCCGTCAGGAGGCGCCGTAACGCCGCCCAGTTTGCGGCTTTTAATCTCGAGCAGCTCTTGGGTCCAGTTTAGCGGCTGCTTCCCGGCGCCTATATCGATCAATACCCCGGCAATATTTCTGACCATGTGATGTAAAAAAGCGTTGGCGGAAATATCGATAATGACCTTATCGTCCTCCCGGTACACATCGATAAAATACATCTCCCGGCAAGGGCTTTTGGACTGGCAACCTTGCGCCCTGAACGAGGAAAAATCATGCTTGCCGATCAGATGTTGCGCCGCCAGATGCATCTTATCGGCATCCAGCGGATTATGGTGCCAAGTCACCTGATTGCGTAGTAGCGCCGATTTGATCGGGCGGTTTAGAATGACATAGCGATAAAAACGCGCAATGGCGCTATACCTGGCGTGGAAATCGCCGATCGCCTGTTTTACCCAAGTGATCCTGACATCATCCGGCAGATTACTGTTGCCGCCCAGCATCCAGGCGTGGAGTTCGCGCTCTGTTTTCGCGTCAAAATGCACAACCTGCTCAAGCGCATGGACGCCGGTATCGGTTCTTCCCGCGCACTGCACGGTAACTGGATGATTGGCGACTCTCGACAGAGCCTGCTCGAGCACCTGCTGAACACTGCGTTGATGGGTTTGCCATTGCCAGCCTGAGAAACCGCTGCCGTCGTATTCGATGCCTAAGACAATACGCGTCATTCAAGCACCTTTACGCTTACAAAAAAATTACTCATGAATATAAACCTTAACCCCGGCTTCGACCCGGTTAAACAAATCCAGCACATCCGCATTGTTCATCCGAATGCAGCCATGCGATTCGGGACGGCCGTTCATGAACTGATCGGGACAACCGTGGATATAAATATACCGCCAAGCGGTATCGACGTTGCCGTAACGGTTCTTGCCCGGCTCCAGGCCGCCCAGCCATAAGATTCGGGTTAACATCCAGTCGCGTTGCGGATGCTGCTCGCCCAGATCGGCACTGTAAATTTCACCCGTGGGGCGTCTGCCGACAAAAACCGAATTTAACGGCTGCCCCGCACCAATCTTGGCCCTGATTTTATGCCAGCCGGTGGGCGTACATTCACTGCCCATCAATTCGCCCGCGCCTTTTTTTGCCGTGGAAACGGGATAATGCACCACCCTGTTTCCATCCGCATAGACAGTCAGTTGCTGGCCGGCAATGCAAATATCCAGATAATTCTCCGTATCGCCCACCCCATTCTTTTTCATTGGCGCCCCCCCCTGTTCTTTATTTTTCAAATAGAGCTATCGACTCCACATGCCCGGTCTGCGGAAACATATCCATCACCCCGGCCTTAATCAGTTTATAGCCCAATTCATTAACCAGAATCCCCGCATCACGGGCAAGCGTCGACGGATTACAGGACACATAAACAATCTGCTCGGGCTGCCATTTTTTAAAATGATGCAAGACCTCGGAAGCCCCGGCCCTGGAGGGATCGAGCATGATTTTGTTGTATTTACGGTTAGCCCAAGGCTGATCGCTAATATCCTTGCTCAAATCGGCCGCATAAAATTCAACATTCTCTATACCGTTATGGCGGGCGTTTTCTTTGGCGTGATTAACCAGAGGTTGATCGCCTTCGACGCCGACCACGCGACCTGCAAATTTCGCCATCGGCAGGGTAAAGTTGCCCAGGCCGCAAAACAAATCCAGCACCGAGTCGTTTTCATTCAACGCCAGCGTTTCCAGCACCCGGTTGATCATTTGCCTGTTAATCTCATAATTAACCTGGGTGAACATGGCCGGTTTGAATTTAAACTCCAAGCCCAGATCCGGCAGCGCATAAGTCGGTATGACTTCCGGCTCGCCATCCAGCGGCACGATCGTATCCGGGCCTTTGGATTGCAGACACACCGATATGCCGTGCCGATGACCAAACTCGCGCATCCGCTCCTTATCGGCAGAGGTCGGCGGCTCCAGCACCCGAAACGACAGCACGCATTGCTGATCGCCGATAGCCACTTCGATCTGGGGAATTTTATCTCTAATGGTCAAACCCCCGATCATTTCCGACAAGGCCATCAGCCGGGTGCCGACGATAGGATTCATCACCACACAACTTTCAATCTCAGCTAAGTAAGGGTGCCGCCTTTCCCTGAAACCGACCAGCACCCGGTTCTTTTTCTCGACATACTTAACGCCCATCCTCGCTTTGCTGCGGTACCCCCAATGCGGACCCTCCAGCGGCTGCCAAAGCTCGGGTATTTCGGTCTTACCGATGCGCTTGAACTGATCGACCAGCAAATCCTGCTTGATTCGAATTTGCGCGGCCGATTCCACATGCTGAAAACTGCAACCGCCGCACACGCCGTAATGCGCGCACAACGCATCGACCCGGTCGGCCGCGCGGCTTAACAGCTTGACGACCTTGCCTTCCGCATAATCCTTCCGGCTTTCGGTATAAACGAACTCCACTTCTTCGCCCGGCAAGGCCTCATCGATAAATATCACCTTGCCATCGACATGCGCCACGCCGCGCCCATCATGAGCCAACGATTCAATCGTGACTTTAACCGGCTCTGCCGGTAACGGTTTTTTAACTCTTCTTCTATTTGCCATGTTTACTTTTGTTTCCAGCTTCCCGAGGATTGATACCACCAGCCTGCCTGGGCATTAGTTACCCAACGGCCGGCAAAAGTTGATTTGATTTGCGCCGCCCAATCGGGATGACCGTTGGCATTGGCAATCGCCTGATAAAGGCTTTGCCGGTCGGCATTTTCCACAGCGACCAATTTATTGACCTGATTCCTGTCTTTAAGCGGCACGCTTTCAATATCCCTGACCGCGAGCAAACCGTCCGCCTGTATGCCGATAAAACCTGCCGCATATAAAGGTTGAAGACTGGCAAAGCGGCCTTCCATCGTGGCGCGCAACTGCCTGATCTCGGCGCTATCGATCGCCAGATCAGCCTCATCGGCTTGCGCGGACGAAACCACCGTATTGATCGCGGTATCAATGATCCGATACATACCTACCTGCCAATCCGGCAAACCGGCCTTAGGCTTGGGTTCCGTTTTTTGCGGGGTGATGCCTTGAATGTCTTTGATGATTTCATCTGCGGCTTTTTCGGCGGCAGCGGCAGGGAAATAAATGTTGATGGTGACACAGGCAGTCAACAATAACGCGCTTAATACTGATATTTTTCTCATAACGCTCTCCAAACTATTCAATAATTACTGGTCTGATGCCGACTAACCGCTCCATCAATAAATTCAAGTCAACAGGGGGATTATAGCCGATCGCATCGATTCGCGGCAGACTGACGCAGATGATAAAAAAATGAGGATAAAAAAAGGGAAACGGACTCTAATCAAGAGAACTGGCAGCAGGACTCATACTCACTTTTCGTTCCTTGCTATTAGCTTTGATAAAACCCGGTTCCCATAAAAAAGCACGATGCGTTCGCCTTTGTCCGAAGCGATATATAGCAATCCAAGAAAAAATATTACGATTAATCCGGGCCTACGCAGAACAAACCTGCCCCCCATAAAACAATGAGCTCAAGTTTTGCATTGTGCATTCTTGGCTCGTTTCGCTATTTAGGCGAAAAAACGGGGATAAACGTTGTAGCCGTTCACATCAATCTGATACAAACCGGCTCTGCTGGCGGCATAGCGGAATTCTGTAATCACGTCTAAAGCATCGGACCTAACCCAATACGCTATCTGAACACTTTATTCGAATGTTCCGATAACAATTCAGGCGGGTTGCCCATATCCGTAAGCACCTGATGATTTATCCCGAGCAACGCCGCCGCGAATTCACCGGGACGTAAAACGAGATAGGCATTCCACGCGGCGAGCTTTGCATCCGATAACAATTCATCAGTGGCCTCTTGCTCCTTGGACAGGCTGATTTGCGCCTTGGACACTGCATCAAGATCCGCATAGCCGTCTTTAAATAACTGGCTTGTTTGCTGAAACGTTAACCGTGTTTGGGCGGTTTGTAACTGGCTGGATTTTGCGGACAGCTCTGTCTGGGTTTTGGCATTCAACACCGTTCGAAGCCTGGTTTCGGCATCGATCAGCGCTTGTCGATAGAGCGCCTCGGTTTTCAGCACATCGGCATGCGCTGTTTCGACAGCCGCATATTCCGAAGTAAAAGGTCCCAAGGGTTGCTGAAGCACGACGCCGAAACGGTAACTATTTGCCGAAGTTGAACCGATAGCCGCATCGACACTATTGGGGTCCTGTCCCAGCCAATCATACCGTCCGGTCATTGCAACGGTGGGATAAAAACTTGCGCGGGTCTGCTCAAGTTTATGCCGCGCCATCGTCACCCGCTCTTTTGCGGCTTTTACGCCCGGATCGTCCTGGACAATCAGATCAAGCTCATCATCATTCAAGTTCATCTGTTCCACCTCAGGAATAGGGGTCTCAAGCCGAAAAACATGTCCGGCGGGAAGGCGCAATCCCAGCGATCTTGCCAATACAGCAGACTTATCAAACAAGGTCTGGCAAACCTGAAACAGGCCCTGCTCGCTTTTGGCAAAGGTTACTTTCTCCTGGCTTAATGCGATGTGATTATCAACACCTTCCCCATACCTCTTTTCGGTACGCTGCAACACACCGCGCAACAATTCGCTCATCTCGGCCTGGTGCAAAAGCGCCGTTTGCGCTTTGAATAAATCGTTATAGGCGATCAATACGGTACTTAAGGTTTCATTAGTCTGCCTGACAAGATCGTTCTCACTGGCCTGGACGCCCGCTTTCGCACTGCGGTATCCGGCCAAATCTTTACCGCCGTTAAAGAGGTTCCAGTTAGCATTCAACGAGGCATAACTGGAATACTGGCTTCGCTGTCCGCCCACAACAGACGAACCTACCGAGGTGGTTTGAGTCGATGGATTTTGGGTGACAAAACGCTCCCCTTGCATAGAAACACTGGCCGTGGGCAGAAACGGCGTCACTGCCGCCAAAACCTGCGTATTGGCTTTTTTTAGCTCCAGCTCAGCTATCAAAACCTGGGGATGCTCAGACATCGCAACGACAACTGCTTCCGCCAGGGAAAGCGGCTTAAATGTCGTCCCCGAACGACAAGATGGAGTTTCACGAGCCCCCGCCTTAGGCAGTTGAGCATCCGCTGAAACTACCGGAACGGAAACACCGATCCACACTACACAAACAAAACAGCGCAACGCTTTATTCATCATATTCGATTGTTGTATTTAATGACTGGATTAACAAGATACTTCAGTTGACCGGTTCCGCTCTGGTACTTTCAAAGCAAGCTTTGAACTCCGACGACCCAAATCAGGTTTAGTTACGCTTGAGTTAACCGCACCACCTCATCCACCTTCAGGCTCGCGGGTAGTTGATGCGTAATGAACAGCATGGTGACTTTGCCTTTCAGCTGATTGACGGTGGCTGCAAAATGCTCCGCAGTGGCGCTGTCCAGGCTGCTGGTCGCTTCGTCGAACAACAAAATCTTAGGCCGCTTGAGCAAAGCACGGGCAATCGCCAACCGTTGTTTCTGTCCGCCTGACAGACCGACCCCGCGTTCGCCGATAACGGTCTGGTAGCCTTCCGGCAGCTTCTCAACGGCCTCGTGAATTTCCGCCAATTTGCAAGCCTGCACCACTTGATCGAAGGTGGTGTGCGGATTGGAAAAAATAAGGTTTTCATAGAGGGTGCCGGAGAACAGGACGGTTTCCTGCGGCACCACGCCAAAGTGATGCCGCAGTTCATTGGCGGAAAAGTGACGGATGTCGTGGTCGTCGATATGAATACTGCCTTCGCTGGGCAGATAGAAACCCAACATGAGTTTGGCAAGCGTACTCTTACCGGAACCGGACGGCCCCATCAGGGCAATGCATTGGCCCGGCAAAATGCTCATATTAAAGTTCTGATATAGATAAGGGAGATTCTCGGCATAACGAAAACCCAGATTGCGAATCTCCACCTTACCTTGTCCGCCCCCTTCCCTTGCCGGCTTCAACGAATACGGTTCGGTAGGAGCATGCATCACATCGCCCAAGCGCTTAACCGCAATGTTGGCCTGCTGGAATTGCTGCCATAATCCGACCATCCGCAACACCGGCTGAGAAAGCCGCCCGGCAAACATCTGGAAGGCCACCAGCATGCCGATGGTGAAATCCTGAGTCGTCATCGCCAGCCAAGCGCCAAGGCACAGAATCGTCATCGTCATCATCTGCTCCAGGGTATTGGCGGCCACGTTGTAGCTGTTGGACAGTTGCCGTGCATTAAATCCGGCTTCCAGATAACCGGCTAAATATTCGCCGTAGCGCGACACCACCTGCGGTTCCATTTGCAGGGATTTGACCGTTTCCATGCCGGACACATATTCGGTAACGAACGATTGATTGCGCGCACCGAGCAAAAACTGTTGATTTAACCGCTCGCGCATCAAAGGGGTAATGGCCAGGCTCAACAGCACGATCAGCAGCAACATGGACAGTGCCGCCACCGACAGCAGCCAGCTGTAATAAAACATAATCGCCAGATAGAACACCAAAAACGGCACATCCAGAATCAGCGTGACGGCCGCTCCGCTCAAGAACTCGCGGATGCTTTCGATACCCTGTAGACGCGCCACCAGCGTACCGGTCGATCGATGTTCGAAATAGCGCAGCGGCAACCTGAACAGGTGCGCGAACACCTGCGCACCCAACACCGAATCGATGCGGTTGCCGGTATGGGTCACCAGATACTGCCGCACCCAACTCATCACCGCATTGAACACCATGAAGATACCCATGCCGACTGCGATCACCACCAGCGTACTCATCGTATGATGGACAATCACCTTATCGATGACGGTCTGGGTGAACAACGGCGTAGCCAAGCCGACCAATTGCAACGCCAGCGACGCCAGCAGCACATCGCGCCAAACCTTCTTGTGTTTGAGCAACTCCGGTATAAACCAGCGGAAGCCGAACTCCTTGTCTTCATCCTCATCTCCCCCCTTACTTTTAGGTGCGGCGAACTGCAACACATGCCCGGCGCAACGTGCCGTGAATTCAGTCAGAGGAAGATGTTGCGGCTCCTGGCTACCCGGCTCAAAAAACAGCACCGTATCTTTTTCCAGCCGCACCACCAGAGCGAGACCGTGCGTTTCCAATTGTTGTTCAGCTTGCACATCGGGTTCACTTTGCTCTTTAGCAGGCTCTGGATCGATGACCGGGTTGAGTGCTGCAAAACACGGAAAGTTCAAGTGTGCGAAATCCGCTTCCCGTACCTTGCGCCAGCGGCCTTTAAGTCCCAGTTCATGCAGGGCGTGTTGCAAGATTGCCGAGTTATAGGGCGAAGAGAACTGGCGCAACGCCATTGCCGTATCAAACGGCACACGATGCACTTGGCAGGCGCATTGTAATGCCCAGACGAAAGTTTCGGTACTGATCGGCAAGAGTTTTTTCTTGCCGTTCACCCTACGGTGCAGTGCGTCTCTCATCGTTCATGCCCTGCTTCACGTTTGTTGCTCCATTTCTCCGCCATCGTTTAGCTCAGCCTCGCTATGCCTTCGCTCAATCCGGCCAAGTCGTGCAAGAGTTGTGGATTTGCGCCGAAAGCGGGACTGCTCAGTACGTCTTGCGCCGCAGTCTGGCTAAAGCCGCTAAAGTTGCCGTTTTTGCCGTACTGATTAGCCAGATCGCCGCCCAATGCTTCGCTGTCGCTAGCGGACAGGTGTGCGGTGAGCAGGCTGTCGGTAGCGCTCCAGTGCATGAAGTTGGCACCGCCGCCGTTCGCTTGGTCGAAAGCATTGACGATGGCGGTAAAATCATAGTTCTGTATCGATTTGTTCAGCAGCGGATC